>JBCBEA010000534.1:0-3314 GCA_038529195.1 Cyanobacteria bacterium J06600_6 | reverse complement strand
TACTTACAAGATATATCTATTTAGACTGGATAACTATTATTGGAGCGCTGATTGCGATCGCAATTCTCAGTCTGTCTGTATATTCGCTTTATTATTTAATTACTCGAACAAGTAAAGAATGCTGGCTATACGTAGTTTGCCTCATGCTTTCTTTACCAATCCCGCTACTAATTGCAGATATTATTAATCAGGGTCAAAGCTCAACTGCTCCTAGATATTTAATTCCCCTTCAACTAGGACTATTAATTGCTGTTGCTTTTACCGTTGCGAATCAGATTAGTTCTAATCAGCCTAAACTGTGGCAAGGTTTAATCAGTATATTTATTATTGTTGGCATTTATTCTGATGTTCGTAATCTAAACACATCTCCGTTTTATCAAAAGGGAAGGAATATAAATAACCCTGCGATCGCGCAAGTAATTAATCAGAATCTATCATCTTTGGTTGTAGTCGAAGCATCCGAAGCAATGGATGTTATTTCCTTAGCTTATTCCCTCATGCCAGAGATTAAATATAAGGTAACTGATCTTCAAGCAAAAACTAATTTTCATTTAAACAAATTCGAGCGGGTATTTATTCTCAAACCATCTCCAGAATTTAGGCAAGACTTAGAATCAGAACCAAATATTGCGTTACAACAGGTGTATAAATCTCATGTATTTAGTGCTGATGAGTTTCCTTTAGATTTATGGCAGATAAATAATAACTCAGAATAAAAATTACAAATGAAAGTTGCAATTATTTGTTCGAGCTTTTTTCCTGTAATTGATGGCGTAACGATCGCCGTCTACCGAAGATTGCAGCAGCTTAGTATTCTTGGACACCAGGCGATTGTATTTTGTCCTGACTATAGTCCCATCAAACAAATATATCCTGACTACCAAAAATATTCGGGTGAGATATTACCTGGAATAGAAATAATTAGCCTGACCAGTAGTAAAGCGATCGCTTTAGAATTTGAGCGAGATGTAACTATCAGATCCTATCAAACTGTTGTTAAAAAGCTAGAACAATTCCAGCCAGATTTAATTCATGTGGACGAAGCCGAAAGACTTGGAGTTTGCTGGCTAAAAATACCAGGAGTTAAATATGCAAGACAGCACAATATTCCCTGTATTGCCTGGTTTCACACTAACTATATTGACTATATTGATGATTATCTTAATCTGCCTTTTGGACTAAATAAGTTAATAAAAAAGGCTTTAGCTTTGATATTTGCCAAGATTTATAATGCCTACGATCGCACTTTAGTATCGAGTTCGATAACGGTCAAGAAAATACAAAAAATAGGAATAAACAATATAGCTAGTTTGGAATTATTAGGCTGCGATATAGAGCAGTTTAACTTGATTCATAAAAGCTCTAAGTTTTTTAGAGAGCAATATAATTTGCCTAGTTTAAATAATAAAACAAAACTTATTTTCATAGGTCGTTTAACCCCCGACAAAGGCTGGAGTTTTACCTTGTCATCTTTAGCTAAATTATCTCCAGAATTTCAAAATAAGATAGCAATTATCATTGCTGGGGATGGGGAGTTAAAAACAGCCATAGAACAGACATTAAAGCCGTTAATCCCAGATACTTATTTACTAGGTAGAATCTCACCAGAAGCGATACCTGAACTATTAGTTAACGGCGATATTTTTGTTACTAATTCCGAAAAAGAAACGAGAGGTTTAACAGTAATCGAAGCTGCTGCTGCTGGCATCCCCGCAATCGCGCCCCAGGCAGGAGGAGTGATTGATACGATTGAAGATGGGGAAACAGGCTATTTATACGAACCACAAAATGAAATAGACTTTTTAGATAAGTTAAATATTTTGATTAATGATGCTGCCCTGCGCCAGAAAATGGGCAACAAAGCCAAGCAGTTAGCACAGCAATATAGCTGGCAGGAAGCTGTCAATAATTTAGTAGATTTCTGGCAGCAGGCGATAAATATTTAAGAGAATAGTCGATTTTATAAAGACAAATTAATTTTTATTCTTATAATTTCCAGTTGAATTTTAACTTTTGAAAAATATCTGAGACTGCTTTTTTCTGTCTTGAGGTGGATAGCATATCCTCCTAATCATGAGATATATGATAACTAGTCATTTCTTTACTTATAATCTCATGAAATTATTACTTATACCCAAAAAATAGGCGGATTATAAATAATGGATATTTACTTTTTTAGATAAATCTATTTTTTAAACTTATGAAGAATATTATTCAAAAACTAAAATATATTTCATTGGGAATTGGTGGGATAACTACTTTGTTGTTTGTTTGGAGCTTTATAGAACCCCGCATACTTAACATCGAAAATGAAACGGTAAAAATCCCCAATCTTCCTGCATCCTGGCAAGGAAAACAGATAGCTCAAATTACAGACTTTCAAATTGGACTATGGGGAGATAATCGCGGTACTGCCCGTCGTAGCGTAGCTAAAATAGTAGAAGCTAGACCCGCAGTTGCACTCATCAGCGGTGATTTTCTTTATCATCCAGGGAAAAATATTACGCCTGAGATAAAAACTGCAGTAGATATAGTCAGTCCTTTAGTCGAAGCAGGTATCCCTACTTACGCAGTGCTAGGAAATCATGATTATGGAATGAGTGCCAAAGAAGCAGAGCCAAAAACCAATGAGGCTAAACGTTTAGAAACAGCATTAGAAACCGCTGGGATTGAAGTACTGGAGAATGAAGTAGCCTCACTGCAACTGCCAGATAGCGAAGACCCCTTTTATTTAGTTGGAGTAGGTTCGCTGTGGGCAGATAGAGATAACGTAGATCAGGCGATTAGTAGCGTCCCAGATCGCAGCGCTCGGATCGTTATGATGCACAACCCTGATACGTTTGAACAGTTTCCCAGCAACTCGGCACCATTGGCAGTTGCAGGACATACTCATGGAGGACAGATACGCATACCAGGATTACCTCAATGGTCGTGGTTGAGGTTTACTCAAGAAGATAAAGTGTACGCTGATGGTTGGGCAAAAGGTTTTGGCGAACCTGGAAATAGGCTTTATGTTAATCCTGGTATTGGTATGAGCTTTGCGCCCATACGTTTATTTTGTCCGCCAGAATTGACTTTTTTTACAGTTGAATCTGAATGAAAAAATTATATTAATATATTTTTTATGACGTACTCCAAAATGATTAATTCTCAAAATACGTATGATTGTATAGTGTTTGAGTAATTATCTCAGCAATACTGCTATATGAAATAAATTATGAAAGGCAATAAGTTTTTCTCATTTATATTTTTTGCTTTTATTACTATTAACTTGGCTGGGTATCTAGGAGCGTATCAGCTAACTCATTATCGAC
>JBCBEA010000533.1:0-3320 GCA_038529195.1 Cyanobacteria bacterium J06600_6 | reverse complement strand
GAGGCTACCGATTAATATGAAGAGTATTTATCTTCGTTATGGTAAAAATATTTTGGATGATGCAGTGAATTTCCTGAGCGAAGCTAAGGGATATGAACAGCAACTGATTATTCTTGACCAGCTAGAGGTCGTTTTTTACTCCGATGAAAGAAGTGAGTTTTTTGAGAACCTATCCGAGTTAATCCAAAATAGCTCTAATTGTAAATATATACTAAGTTTTAGAGAAGAGGTTCTTGCAGGAGTTGAGACGCAAATTGGTGTTTATTTTAATTACTACAATAAATTTCGCTTAGAACACTTAAAAATAAATGGGGTAGTTGAAGCTATACAAGGAGCTAGTCTAGATCCAGTTTGTCGTTCATATTACAACCTATCAGAACCGGTTGAATCAGAGGTAGAATATATTGCTAGAGATATAATTCAAGAGCAGCAGGGGAATATCATTGCACCGCTGCTCCAATTTACTTTGCGAAAGATTTGGGATGGACGAAAGTCTGACTCAGAACAAATTGATGGTACCCCATTTTGTATAACACAAGAAGCCTATCAAAAGAACAAGTATCAAGGAATCAAGGCTTTAGTTAAAGAGTGTTTTGAGAAGATTAGGGAGAATTGCTTAGAAGATTATGAAAGTGGTCTGATTTTTGACATCCTTGATTTTTTTATTTCTCCTGAATTGACATCCAGATCAAGAACCTTTAAGGAGTTAATTGAGGTTTATGGACATATCAAAGCCAGGCAATTCGTTACCGATGGGCATGATACTAAAAAATCAAAATACGATGCTCCTCATATATTGACATTGTGCCAGTATATGAAGGAATGCTTCCTATTGCAACAAATAGACGACAATACATTTAGACTAAGTCACGATTCCTTAGCACCGACTATTGCGCAATTCATTAATCAGTCACAGTTGGAGGGTCAGTTAGTTCGACGCTTCCTGGTCAGTGCTGTAGATAAGCACTACAGGTTGAATATTGAACAACTATTAATAATTTTACAAGCGTCAAATAGTTATCGCAAGTTATCCCAAGAAGAGCTTCTAGCTATTTCCAGATATAAGAAAATATACAGCAGGAGTATCATTCAAAGCCACCTACAGCATAATGATTATGGCAAAGCGATAGATTTAATGAAATCAGTGTTTGTAGACGACAGGATGTCTTCCAATCTACGTCAACTTCAAATAATTAATTATCATCTCGAAAGTGTGAAGAAGTTCTCAAGGATGGGACTACTGTCAGACCCAGAGGAGAATTTACTTTTGACTGATTTGGGTAAAAGTCTTCTTGGGCTTACTAATCGTATTCCCATTTTTCCAGTCAATGCTGATGATGATCATTTTTGGACCGGTCTTTCAATATTGGAGCAAGGTAATTTATTCAATGCGATTGAATTGTATGCTGCCAACCTTATGTACAGAGTAGATCAGGAGAGTCGAGATGACTTAATTGAACTTGTACAAAGGGCTTCCACGGTTCAACGTAAACTGGTATCTCGCTTTAGTCAAGTTTATAAGGAGAAGTCTGGTCCGCAAATATCTAAGTTACTTGCCTCACTTCTTGATATCCTGTACAATCTTTACCAAGGTCAATTTAAGAGTGACAACTTTTTCGATTATATATCTAAGTTATGTCGTGAACGTGTATTTAACCTACGGGAACTACCTATTCATGTTCAAAATGAGTTTTTCAATCGGTTGAGAAATAATTCAAATTATTACATCCAATATATTTTGCGTTGTTATTATTTAATCAAATTTGTAGAAAATAACGGTGAAAATATTTATTCAGTTCCGATAGCTAATTGTGTGGTGGGAAGAGCTTTGTTTGCGATTGATAATCTTGTCCTTGATTTAATAGGTGAGCAAAACCAATGGTCATTTACACATTCCTATTGGCTTGAAACACTTTTCTCTCCATTTCCTACAGAAGATATTCTTCTTAAAGCTAAGGAAGAACCACAAACCTCCATTTTCATCAGCGCACTAAATGATGATTGGCACTCTTTTCTGATGTCACAAACTTCATCTATTGCATATATTAAATCAGTTAGGGTAGTACTAACGCAGTGGATTGATGATTTATTTACGGAAAACCGAGCACCTGATTTAACTGCTGATGAATTCTCAATACTAATTGAAGGTAGGGCTGATTTTGAAAGGTCGTTTTCTATTCAAAATTGGTTACAGAATATTGCAAGTAAAATAAGTAAGGATATCAGACGCTTGAGTTCTCCTTTTCTCAAAGCGGTTCTCGTTTTTTATGGAACCTTTGGTTTTCTTAACTATTTGAAAAATAAAAAGCTAGTTTCATTAGAAGAGTATAGTAACCTTGTCGACATACTACGAGGAATGATAGGAAGTTTCAGTTATCTTCAAGACCAGAACTCCGATTTTGTTGGAACTGAATCACCGGAATTGATTTTTGAAATGCTAAGTGATGGAAAACTTTATGAAGCAGCTTTCAGCCTTAATTCAATTCTAGACTTAAAAAATATCGTTGATCCCAAACTAAGTCATGTTCTAAAGCAGAGTAATAACGAACAATTTGAAGATGAAGTTCTTGCTACTAAGGATTCGCAACAATTAGAGAGTACTCGTGTAATGCATGCTCATATCATTGTGAATGTACTTAATGAACTATTAATTAAGGAAAAATCAGAAATAAGACCACCCCTTCGCCAAGACCGTACTATCGATATTCGGGGTTATCTTGTAAATACATTTGTTCAGGGGAACTGGGATGATCTTTATCCTTATCTCAGAGAACAACTCATAACAATGGGACGTTTTGAAGATTTTTCCACCTTAAGCGAATGTCATCGTGTACTTCGTGAAAGCAAACTTAAGCCTGAGATTGAAAAGATTCCAGCTTTGTACCGTGAGTTATTACAATTAATATTCTCTACCTCTGAAAATCAGAAGCGAATAGACTTGGGGAAATTCTATACACTTTTAGTGACTTCTCGTAAAGTAAATGTATCAAAGCTATTAGATCTTTTACTTAGCAGGAATACCGTTGGATATCAATTACTCGAGGGAGCTTTGATATTGAGAAAAATTCAAGAAATTGAGCAGAAATTCAAGCAAGGAATAATTCCAATAGTACTTTATTTTGACCTTATTCAAAAAGAGACTGCAATGCTATTTGATTTTTGTCTGAGGTACTCAACTCAATTTGACTCACAGAATGCATGAAAAATGTGTGGCAAGAAATTGTAAATACCTACAAGTCGTTCTTGCAATCTTCAAAACCTACCGAATAAGAGGGTACTTAAGCTGGTTATTCAGACTTGTCATCCCCGCTCGAAGCAGG
>JBCBEA010000532.1:0-3320 GCA_038529195.1 Cyanobacteria bacterium J06600_6 | reverse complement strand
CTGCAAAACAAGAAGAGGGTCAAGGTTTCTGTATTTCTGCCTCCTGGATGCCGCTGCACGACAGTATTAAGGATAAATGCGTTCTCGATTTGGTAGTCGATCAAAGTGTTGATGTACAGGACATCTATCCTGAAACCAACGATACCAGAAGACTATGTTTAGCTATCAACGAAATTGAAGTTCAAAACAACGCCCAAGAGTATGTCAACTCCTAATTTTCTACCGACTATCGCCATCTTCATTCCCTCATCGGCTGTTGGTGGTGCAGAACACTACATCAAAAATATTCTACCTCTGGTGGTAAGAGCGGGATTTCAACCAGTACTTGTACTGTCTGAAAATCAAAAAATAATTGACTTTTACCAAAAAACAGCAGTGGAGTGCCTGACTGCTAATATTTCCTGGACTGGAGATGGAAACGATCTCAAGGTGTCTAGCAGCTATCTCCATAAATTGAGCGTGCAATATCAGGAAACTGTGCGAATTTTAGATTTAGTGCAGCCTGACTGTGTGTTTGTTAATTTACCTTGGGTAGATTTTGGCTTGGGAATATCCCTTGCCTGTCACGACCGACAAGTTCCCTGCACGAATTTGGTGCACCTATGTCCTTGGCGAGTCAATCTCAACGATCTTACCAAGCAGCTATTTCAGGAGTTGGCTCAGGCAAATTCTTATTTCTATACTGTTTCCAACGATAATCGCATCCAGCTCTCGCTTTCAACTGGAATTGATTTAGACACAATTCAAGTCTTTTACAATTCACGCGATGTCGAAAATCCCTATGCGGAATTGACTTCAAATCAGTATAAATTAAGTCGTTTAGAACTGCTTGAAGAGTTGGGCTTACCGCTGAATTCCTTTTTGTCGGTTTCTGTCGGGCGCTTTTCTCATCAAAAAAACTTTTCTGATATTCTCACCTCTTTTGCTGCCGTACATGACAAGCTGCCTCATTACTATCATCTCTTTCTAGGTGAAGGAGAATTACAGGCAGGTTATCAGAGAGTTGCAGAAGATTTAGGAATCACTCACAAACTAAAGTTTCTTGGATACAGAAAAGATGTCAACCGCTTTTTAGCTCTATCGGATCTGTTTATTTCTACCAGCATCTATGAAGGTCTAGCTCTCAGCATTTTAGAGGCAGCTCAATTTAACTGCCCAATAGTTGCTGCTGATTCTTCCTCTGCCAGAGAAATTATCCCCTCTGCTGATTACGGACTGCTATACAATCCTGGTCAATGCTATCAGTTAGAAAAGCATTTAGAATTTGCCTATTTTCATTCTGAGAGTATGAAGCTCAAGGCGAATAATCTAAAGTCTCGCTGTCAGCAGATCTTTTCGTCGACAAAATTTGAGGCTGACTTAAATAATGTTCTGCAACATTCATTGAGTCACAGTGAAGACTCTGCCTATGGCGATCTTGCCGTTACTTTTAAACCAGAAACGAAAGTATTTGAGCTAAGTCCCAATTTTAATAGTGTTGCGCAACATGAGTACCGTGGATTACCCGAGTCGTTAGTTAAAGCCGAAAATGTTCTTGAATTTCCCGTCGAGCAATATGCTCAACAGATTCTCCAGCAAGAGCACGAAAAGTATCTGCATTGCCTGCACAAATTAGGCAGACAGCTATCTGGGTTAAAAACTATTTTGTGTTTTGGTAGCTTCAATCCTAATTTCTTCCGTAGCTATTATCTAGAAGAAAACTATTTACTACTAATTATTTCTCGCTCTCAATCTGAGTCTGTCACATTGGGAGTTCACTATCTAGATCATACCTATTGGGGGCAAGAGATTGAGCCTGATTGTCTGGCTAAATTTACAACGTTTAAAACGGCTTATAATCCGAGCCTAATTGCCAAGAGCCTGGAGATTGATCGAGAAAGGCATTGCTATACCTCTAAAGGTTTGTTAAAGGCTACCCTCCAACAAAATAACCTCAATAATTTGGACAGTCTGAGTCTCAACCTGAAGGTGATAGATCGAGTCTTTAGACCTCAAGAATATTTTATGTTAGAGGACAATGCTGCTGGTCAAAAGCTACGACTAAGACCGATTAACCAAAGTGCCTAGCTTGAGTTTTTCTGAATTGCCAGTTTTAAACTTGCGATCGCTGAATATTATTAGTCAAAATTGTTGAGCCAAAAACTTGATAGACAAGTCAATTGTCTAGAGTATTCTAATTGTTTTGCTCATAATTATAATACTTTGACCTAGCCATGATTTTCAGCCAATAAAACATTTTTGTTAACTTCTCTTACTCTTAATTAAAGCAAATGAAAAAAATATGTATTATATACGCCAACTGTCAAAATCGGCTGCTGGCTGAATGTTTATCAAAATCCACCTTATTTAACCAAGAGTATTTAATTAAAAGATTTCCTGCTCACCTATTAATTCAGGGTAAAAAAACTATTCCCGAGCAGATACTTAAAAAAGCCAAACTGTTTATTTATCAGCCCGTCAAGGAAGTACATGGTAAAGCTAGCTCGGAATATATTCTGAGCCAGTTATCGCCAGATTGCCAGACTATTTCTTTCCCTTCACTCTATTTTACGGGCTATTTTCCCCAACATTATAAAAAACCTAATAAGAGAATCGTTAAATCTATTTATCCTTTTGGTATTATTCCCGAAGGAGATCTGAATGTAGCTAACATGCTGGAGCAGGGTCAAAACCCAAATCAGATTATTGAACAGCTACAGCACCAAGATTTTTATACTTCAGAATTTTTGCGAGCTAACGTCGACAGCAGTTTAGCAGAGCTAGCCAGAAGAGAAAGCAGCTTAGATATTAAAGTTAGCCAGTTTATTCGAGATAACTATCAGCAGCAAAGATTATTTTATGTTCATAATCATCCGACTGATATCTTGGGATTTTATATTACGAACCTAATTTTAAATAAAATAAATTTACCCCAGTTTGACACTCAAGACTTAGCAGCTAATCCCGCAGCAGGAATTCTAGATAACACCCAGGTTCCAATTTATCCCAGCGTTATTAAGCATTTGCAGCTAAGTTTCACTCAAAATATTACCTACAAACACAACAGATTTTGTACTAATAATCTAACTTTTGAGCGCTACATTCAAGAGTATATTAATTTAGACCAATTAGTTACTGGTAGCTCAGGAGGATTTTATTTTGCAGGCATAAAACATTTGGCTAAAAATAAGTATTCTTTGGCAGAAAAATCGCTCAAAGAAGCTATAAAAATCAATCCTCAAAATGCAGCTTATTATCGCGAGCTAGGGAAAGTTTATGAACAGCAGCAGCAGCTAGATAGAGCAGAGCTAGTATATAAAAAAGCAATCAGCATTAGTCCT
>JBCBEA010000531.1:0-3320 GCA_038529195.1 Cyanobacteria bacterium J06600_6 | reverse complement strand
GAACAAACGCGATCGCTCTGTAACGACCTAAAACATCTGAGCATGACCCCCTTTGGCATTGATGTCGAGCAATTTTCCCGCCACTAGCTTTTTACATCGAGGCTTAGTGGCAGCTAACTTAAGCGATGCTGACTGGGTGGGTTCGACAAGTGAAGTAATGGCAGAACAAACGCGATCGCTCTGTAACGACCTAAAACATCTGAGCATTACCCCCTTTGGCATTGATGTCGAGCAATTTTCGCCTCAGCCCCAGCAGGATCGAGATTATTTAACAATTGGCACGGTCAAAAAATTAATGCCCAAATACGGCATCGATGTCTTAATTCAAGCCTTTGCTCAGGTGCGGGAAAGAGCGATCGCTCAAGACTCCGAACTGGCAGCAAAACTGAGGCTAATGCTAGTGGGTGATGGTTATCAGAGGCAAGAGTTAGAAGCTCTGGTTAAAAAGCTGAATCTGGAGGCGGTGACGACATTTGTGGGTGCAGTACCTCATCAGCAAGTTCCTGACTATCTCAATCAAATGGATATCTATGTCGCAGCCAGTCGCCTAGACAGCGAAAGTTTTGGAGTCGCCGTTTTAGAAGCTTCCGCCTGTGCTTTGCCTGTCGTTGTTTCAGATGCGGGGGGGCTACCAGAAGTTGTTATTGATGGGGTAACAGGATACATTGCGCCGAAAGAGGATGTTGCTGCTACTGCGATCGCCATTGAGAAGCTAATTGCGAGGGACTCAGAGCGCGATCGCCTGGGAAAAGCAGGACGTAACCTAGTTTTAGAGAAATATGTCTGGTCAGAAAATGTCGAGCTGATGTACGAAATTTACGAGCAGCTTTTAGCTAAATATAAGAATCATTCAAGTAAACAATCAGATTGAGCTAATATCTTGGCAGATTAATAAAACTCCATAAAATAATTAAAAATTAAAGATGAGGAAGTATCAAAATGGTTACTGATAACGCCAAACTCAAACGAGAGCAAGAATTTCACGATCGCCGTTTTGCTGAAGATACCGAAAGACAGCAAAAGGTAGGCAAATTTTATCAAATCACCAAATCGATTAAACAAGCCAAAGAAAAAATGCTCCTCGACAGCAGTAAAGGCGCAAAAGTAATCGAATATGGCTGTGGTACGGGTAGCTATGCTTTTGATTTAGCCCAACAGGGTGCAGAATTAGTGACGGGCATTGATATTTCTTCCGTAGCGATCGAAAAAGCTCGAACAGTAGCGATTGAGCGGGGAGTCGAACAAAATACCTCGTTTGAGGTAATGAATGCCGAAAATCTAGAATTTGCCCCCGATTCCTACGATTTAATTTGCGGTTCAGGAATTTTGCATCATTTAGATCTCGATCTAGCGATGGATTCGATTGTCAAAGTTTTGGCAGCAGATGGCAAAGCGGTTTTTTTAGAGCCTTTAGGACACAATTTTCTGATTAATCTCTATCGACGTTTAACTCCTTCAATTCGCTCAGAAGATGAGCATCCTTTATTGGCGAAAGATCTGGCTAATTTTAAGCAGCGTTTTCACCAGGTCAATATTCAATACTTCTATCTCACCTCTTTAGGAGCAAGCTTTTTGGTGGGCAAGCCTGGATTTAATCTGGTTTTGAAATCTTTAGAACTACTCGACTCCGCTTTATTAAAAATCCCAGGAATCAAAAGACAAGCCTGGATGGTTTTAATCGAACTATCTGAGCCAATTAAATAATTTCTGCTGTCTTCTGACGGCAGTTAGAGCAGTTAGAGCAGTTTTAAGTGGTTGATAATTGTTTTTTTTAGTCTCTAAGCGCTATTGTTTCGTTAAAATTTACAGCGATTTTCAAATGGGTAGACCACATAATTTATTTCTTTAAAAGCTAAAAGCTACGAACTAGTCAATTAGCGGATAGGTCTATTCAACTGAAAACGACTATAAATTACTGTATTTGATATATGTGCACTGCAAACGGTTCAAAAGCATCAGTTAATCTTCCCTGGTTTAAAGTGATTGCTCGCTCTTCGCGGATTACCTGGGCGTAATTAGCCTGAATTCTGGGTTTAAGGACGATTTCTGTCTCAACCACCTCAGAACTCTGATTAAGAGCGATTAACAGCAAACTATTATCTTGAGGATGGCGAAATAAGCGGGCTTGAATTGTCGAGCGATCGGCAAAGGCTTGAGGTACAGTTTTCTGGCTAGTAATTGCGGGGAGATAATTTTGGAGTTCTTCTAGTAGCGGAGTCAAAACACTATCGATCCAAAACTGCTGCGATCTATAGTGAGTCCAAAATAATAGACCATTTGCCTGAGCCAGAATTGAACTGTAGATCATATATCGTTCTTCTTCGATGGTAGGCAAACGACGATTATTTTGGGTTGGTCTGCCATATTTATCTTCTCCATAACCCTGTAATACCATCCAAAAGTTATCTTTTTCTTGCACCAACGGGGCAATATTGGCAGTCAGCTGTCCAAAAACGCTGCTCTCTAAATTACAAAACTGAGGTGAGTCGTAGTAGCAGGGGTAGTTAAAATAAAGGATCGTATCTAAAGCCTTGAGGTATTTTTCGACCCGATTTAATTTTCCAAAAGCGATCGCCACATTATGCTTTGGATCTTCAGTTTTAATTGCCTGATAAACTCGCTCTAAAAGACGGGGGGAAAGCTTTACATATTCAGGTTCGTCATAAAGATACCAGCTATGGAGAGCGGGATGATCTTTTAACTGCTTCACAAACTGAGTAATCAGCCAACGATGATCCCTTCGTACCTCCAAACGGGGTATTTCGACCATCACCTGAATTCCTGCTGCTGAAGCGCGATCGAGATAAGTTTTCACCTTTTTAACATCGCTTTTGCCCGTGTAGGGAACGACAAAATTAATTTCTTCTGTCGCCATCCGCTTTAGAGCATCTGGATAATCGACGCTGCTGTACCAGCCTAAAGGAAAAGCCAGTGACTTTTCCCTATTGTTGCCCGGTGCGGGGGAATGAGGATCGGGAAACAGAGCAGCCTGATTTTCTGACTTACTAGATGTTTGCAGCTCAGTTTTAGGACTTTGTAAGCCTGGCTGTTGAATAGCAGCCCAAAGTTCGCTTTTAAGCGTGCCAACATACCAATCAAGGCTTGAATTTATTGAGATAGCCTGAACTGAGAGCATACCGATAATGATGATCAACCCCAAGAAAATCGGTTTCAGTTTTAATCTCATAACTCGCTAATCAGCCTATTTTAAATACAGCAGAGCTAGACAAATAATAGTTGGTAAACCGTTCAATTTGAACTTTTGTGCGGATATTTGACGACAAATTTACTAACTAATGATAAAAGTATAGATACTTTAG
>JBCBEA010000530.1:0-3318 GCA_038529195.1 Cyanobacteria bacterium J06600_6 | reverse complement strand
CTTAGAAATTGAGCCGACTCTGCTGGTCAAAGGCAGAGACGATATCTTTGCTCTAGGAGATGCTGCCAACAGCTACGATGGCGACGGTAATTTTCTCCCCGCTACGGCACAGGTAGCGTTTCAACAGTCCGACTACTGCGCCTGGAACATCTGGGCAATGGCAACTAACCGACCTCTATTATCCTTCCGCTATCAGGCTTTAGGGGAAATGATGACCTTGGGGACAGATAACGCGACCATTAGCGGTTTGGGACTAAAGCTCGATGGTCCAATGGCTTATGTCGCTAGACGTTTGGTCTATCTCTATCGTCTACCAACCTTGAAACATCAGCTAACCGTAGGTTTTAATTGGATTACTCAACCCTTGGTTGAATTGCTATCTCCTTAAGTGTGTCTATGTCCGAGGTAAAATTTATTCCTCCAGAGCAAAGTACCTTTCTTGTTCGCCTCCTGCAAAGCTTCTTTTATCTCGTAACTTATTTTGCCTTTAAGTTTAGGCTGTTAATTACAGAACAAGATCTGGCTAAGGTAAGAGCGATCGCCGATAGTCGAGTTGTCTATTTACCCAATCATTCCAACCTCGATGATGCGGTAGCCGTGTTTCAACTGTCGGCAAGAATCGGACAAATGTTTCACTATGTTGTGGCGATCGAAGCCTTTAGAGGTGCAGTTGGAACGTTGATGCGTAAGGTTGGCGCTTACTCTATTCGTCGTGGCGTAGGCGATCGCCCTAGCGTTGTCCAAACTCTAAAAATTTTACAGCAGCCTGCATCAAAGCTCGTAGTTTTTCCTGAAGGTGGCTGTTCTTATCAGAACGATACCGTGATTCCGTTTCGCACTGGCGCAGTTGAGCTATCTTTTAAAGCCTTAGAGAGAATTGCTAAACAGTCAGAAGATATTCCCAACCTATATTTAGTGCCTGTCAGTCTTAAATATTGCTATCCTCAGGCTGATCATACCGATGTTAGTAAAGCGCTTGCAGAACTAGAAACAGCTTTAGCAATCAATCCTCAGGGTGATAACTACAGTCGGATTAGAGCGATAGCCGGGCAGATTTTAACCAGTTTAGAAGCAGAGTATCAGCTCAATGTTGCTGTGGGTGCAGACTGGAATGAGCGCTTAGAGAATCTAAGAACTCAAATGCTTAACTATTGTGAAGCTAAATTAGACCTAACCAGTCGGGTGCAGCTGCGCGATCGCGAACGTGTATACAAGATTCAATCAGTTTTACGTAATCTTGAAGAAGAGAATAAAAGATCGGCGATCGATTATGAGCATCTTTATTTAACTACCGTACGGCTGTTAAATTTCGACGCAATTTATGATGGCTATATTGCCGAAAAACCAACTCCCGAAAGATATTTTGCGACCATAGATCGTTTTGAACGAGAGGTATTCCAGATTGATCAGGCAAAACCTAAAGGTAGAAGGCATATCTTAACCAAAATCGGTACTCCCATAAATCTTAAGGATCATTGGCAGGCATACAAAACCGACAAAGAAGAAACAATTAGTTATATTACCCAGACTGCACAGCAACAGGTTCAAGCAAATTTATCTTAACCGCCCGACTCCCTATCTTTTACTTCTTACATCTTATCTCCTCCAAATGTCACCGATACTCCAACAGCTATCCCCAGAAGAACTTCCCCAAGTCATTTTCTTAGATGCGATGGGGACCTTGTTCGATCTCAAACGCAGCGTTGGTGAAATCTATCAGCAGTTTGCTCAAAAACATAGCGTAGAGGTAGATACAGACTTTTTAGCCAAATCTTTTATTAACAGTTTTAAATCAGCCCCATCTTTGGCATTTCCCAGCAACGAATTAGCAACCATCAAGCAACAAGAATTTGACTGGTGGAAACAGGTTGTCTGGTCTACTTTTAACCAGCTTGAATTGCTGGGCAAATTTACTGACTTTGATGCCTTTTTTTTAGAAATATATCTTTATTTTGGGACAAAAGAACCCTGGTATATACTTCCTGGCACAGTCGAGAGCTTAACTAGATGGCGCGAACTCGGGATTGAATTAGGAGTTATTTCTAATTTTGATAGTCGCTTAATCGGAGTGCTAAATCATCTAGATCTAAACCGCTTTTTTACCAGTATTACCATTTCTTCCATGGCGGGATTTGCCAAACCAGCAGCTAATATTTTTCAAGTTGCTTTAGATAAACATAACCTTGCACCCGACCAAGCCTGGCATATTGGCGATAGTTTAGTTGAGGACTATCAGGGGGCAAAGAATGCAGGGCTAACTGCTTTTTGGTTGAATCCTCACGACCGTTCACGGAATATTGAAAATCAACTACCCAATTTATGTAGTCTGGGATAAACTTGTCATTATATGTTGCTTTATATATACACTTTTACCGCATTTAAAGACACGGGGGATATAGGCTTTGGATACAGCTAATCAACAGAGGATTCTCGGATATTTTATAGAAGAAGCAAAAGAACACCTTCAAACATTAGAGCAAGGTATTCTCCAGCTAGCTGTATCTGTTAAAGATACTGAGACTGTTAACGAAATGTTTCGGGCTGCTCACTCTGTCAAAGGCGGTGCTGCAATGTTGGGCTATACGAGTATTCAGAAAACTGCCCATCGTCTAGAAGATTCTTTCAAGATTCTCAAGGACAATCCCGTTGATGTCGATCAAAAATTAGAAACTCTATTTCTAAATGGCTACGATCATCTGCAAGATTTAATCGAGCGACTAGAAAACTCTGCTGACTTTAAGGATGCCGATGCAGTAGAAATTCTTCAGCAGGCAGAATCAAACTTTGCCATTCTCGACCAATACCTTCAACAGCTACTTACAGGCGGTGCTGCAGAGCAAGCAAACATTAGTCAGCAAGTTACTAAAATACTTAAGCAAATGTTACAAGTATTTAAGCAGCCTGACAGCCCTGAAAGCCGTCAAAAACTTCACCTCTGCTGCAAAAGTTTAGGGCAAATTGCTCCTGATAAGGCAAACTGGCAAAAGCTTCTGACCACTACTCAAACAGCAATTACGAACAAGAAATATCCCTACAGTGCGATCGCCGCACCTTGAGGATCGGTAGGAATAGTCATTGTGCCAGGTGATGCTGTCCCGCCTGCCGTAGCTGCCAGTTGTTGAAGATTTTTACTAGGAATCAAGTTCTGTGTTTGACCAGCGTTAAGATAGTCTCCAGCCTGCTTGATTTCTTTAATTACTACCTGGGCGATCGTACTGTAGGGATATTTCTTGTTCGTAATTGCTGCAAAAGTTTAGGGCAAATTGCTCCTGATAAGGCAAACTGGCAAAAGCTTCTGACCACTACTCAAACAGCAAT
>JBCBEA010000529.1:0-3327 GCA_038529195.1 Cyanobacteria bacterium J06600_6 | reverse complement strand
CTCGGCAATCTTGTTCGTAAATAGCTCAACATCCTGAGCGACATCTTCGACGCTTTCTTCAAATGGATGAACTTTCTCTCCAGGCATGGCTACAGGTTTCGCTTCAATCAAGAGATACTGATCGCCGTATTCACAGTAAAGATCCGTAACTTCAAAACCACTGTCGCGGAATAGACGAGCTAATGTTCCAGGACTAAAATAGGAGCAGTGTTCGTAATAAATATCCTCAAATGCCTGCTCTTTTAAGACCCTAGTATTGTCGGGAATTTCAAAAACTACGGTAGTATTGCGATCGCCGATCGATTTACGAACGGTTTTAATAAACTCGGATGTAGGCTGAATGTGCTCTAGAGTGTGACGACAGCAAATGAAGTCGCCCACATACTCGGCGTGTTTCTCTGAGTAGTAGTCTTGAATAAAGGTCACCCGCTCGGCTGCTTCGCTTTCTACTCGACCTGGAACAACGCTAGGATCGATGCCTACACCACGATTATTGCCTAGCTCACACAGTAGGAGTAAGAAATCGCCTTTACTACAGCCAATTTCGATAATATCCTTATTATGCAGATCGTATTTATCGATTAAATGATTTGCCAGCTTGAGGGAGAATTTATTAAAAGTGGGAGAATAGCTTTGCTGATCCTCGTAATTGGGCGCGTATGCCGACCATTTCGCATCAAATTCGGTATTGGTGATAAAGCCACAGCGATCGCAAAATCCTAGAACAACATCTCCGCTAGGAAAATCAATCGCTTTGGACTGTTCCGACATCATTAAACAGCTATGAACAGGAACGTCACGCACCTCATAGAATACTTCTAGCTCATGATGACCACAGTTGGGACATGAATGCTTTACCTTGTGGTTTGTCGTCTTAGACGTAGCGTTAGAAATCATCTCCTTGACCATATTTAATATCTCTAATTGGATTTTGCTTGCTTAAAAATACTAATAATACTGAAAGCTGTCTGCTAAAAGACAATTTTAGCCGTTTGATGCTGCAACCATAAAATGTAAAAGCGATCGCCTAAACAATTTTTGGTTCGGGAATTGGAACGATGAATTTTCCTCCTCCGGATTTATATTCCTGCTGCTGCTGCATTATTTCTTCTGCAAAATTCCAGGCTAAAATCAAAACGTAGTCTGGTCGATCCTCTAACAGCTTGGCTGGAGGCAGAATCGGTAAGTGATTAATACTCATGTATTTATCATGTTTGAAAGAATTGAGATCGACGATGTAATCGAGTAGAGTCTTATCAATTCCTAAATAGCTCAACATCGTAGTTGCCTTGGCAGCAGCTCCATACCCCACAACTCGTTTACCCTGCTTTTTCAAATCCCAGAGAATTTCCAATAGGGAATGCTTGAAGTTTGCTACCCGATCGGCAAAGTTTTGGTAGTAGGTCATCTGGTCTATTTTCGCTGACTGCTCATCTTTCAATAATGATTTAACTGAGTCTTGAACAGCTTCTTGGGATTCGACGTATAGACGCAGAGAACCACCATGAATTTTCGTACGCTCAATATTGTTTAGATATAAATTATGTCTTCTAAAAAGCTTATCTAAAGCAGTCACGGAATAATAGCAAAGATGCTGGTGATAAATAGTGTCAAACTCACAGTGTTCAACTAAATCTACTACATATGGCGCTTCAATTACCGCTACTCCCGTATCTTTAAGCAACGTTGCAATACCCGCCACAAAGCCGTTCAAGTCAGGGACGTGAGCCAAAACATTGTTAGCCAAAAATACATCGGCTTGCTGACCCTCATCCCGCAATTTTTGCGCTAACTCTTGACCAAAGAAGGTACAGATTGAGTTAACTCCTTTGGCGATCGCAGCTTCAACTGGTCCATCAGCAGGATCTATGCCCAACACAGGAATGTCTGCATCTACAAAATTTTTGAGCATGTAACCATCGTTACTAGCTGCCTCAATTACTAAACTACTGCTGTCTAAATTTCTGGTTTTAATTAGATTTTGAGCGCTAGCGCCAAAGTGCTTTAGTAAAGACTCTGAGACGGAAGAAAAATAAGGATAGTCTTGACAAAAAAGAATTTCGGGAGGAACTATTTCAGTAATCTGCACTAAACCACAGTCAGGGCAAAAAACCAAATCTAAAGGCGCTGTATATTCAGGCGAATCTAATTCGGCTTTGGTTAAAAGATTATCAGCGAGGGGAGTATAGCCAAAGGAAATAACAGACTTAAGATCTTCGTTACCACAGGAAAGACAGCTAGGTTTGCGATCGCTCATCATAAAAAGTTAGAGATAGTTTGTATAAATAAAGGCAATCATACTTGATTGCCCTCAATGCGATCGACTTGTACGACGAATCACATAGAAAATTAACTGCAAAAGTTATTCGATCGTTGCTAACTGTTCTTTTCGCCAGCGCAGTTCTCCATCCAGCAGTTCATTGCCAATCAGATATTTAATATGAGCTATGCGCTGATATTTCACACCTTCAAACTCATCTAGAGTTAAGCCGACTTTTTTGTACACCTCATAAAGCTCTTTCGCACCTTTACGGGTATCCCACTGGGGTTCAAAATTAGGCAGTACCTTAGCAATTTTGCTACAGTCTACACGGTAACAGCGCGTGTCAGGACCAGCATTGGGAGCATACTCAATGCGACAGTTGGGAACCGTTTCTTTAACAATTTCCGCTATTTCACGAATCTGATAATTGTCTTCATTACGTCCGACGTTAAAAGCTTCATTATGAACTAATTCTCTTGGTGCTTCTAATACCGCAATAAAGGCTCTAGAAATATCTTCAATATGAACAATGGGTCGCCAGGGAGTACCATCACTCTTAATGTAGACCAAGCCCTTAGTAAATGCCCAGGCAACCAGGTTGTTGAGAACTAAATCGAAACGGAGTCGGGGAGACACCCCATAAGCAGTAGCATTACGCAAGAAGGTCGGGCTAAAATTGTCGTCTGCCAGTTTAGCAACATCTTGCTCTACTCTTACCTTAGAAACTCCATAGGGAGTAACAGGATTGAAGTCTGACTCTTCATTCAGCCAATCTACGCCCCCTGCACCATAATTACTACAGGAAGAAGAGAATATAAAACGGCTTGCTCCCGCTTGTTTAGCTAATTCAGCTAGTTTTACCGAAGCTCTATAGTTAATTTCTTCTGTAAGCTGAGGGTTGAGATTTCCGAGAGGATCATTAGACAAGCCTGCCAAGTGTAAGACGGCGTCAAATCCTTCTAAATCTTGGGGTTCGACATCACGAACGTCTTTAATGATTTCGGGAATTTCAACAATTCCTTCACCAAAGGTACTTCTAGCGTACAGAAGAAATTAACTATAGA
>JBCBEA010000528.1:0-3332 GCA_038529195.1 Cyanobacteria bacterium J06600_6 | reverse complement strand
CTTAAATCTAAACTATCTTTTACTGGCGACTGTTGCCCTAACCTATCAAGGATATTTGCAGGGTGCGATCGCAGGAGAATGGTTTATCGGGAGTTTGGAAGCTAAGGCTGTGGCTTACGGGCTAATTACGATCGCAATTCCCTCAATGTTATCTAGACGTTATCTATGGACGATGATGCTATTAGGATTAGCAACCTCCTTTCATGTTTTGGTGGGTGGCTGGGCTTTTCTTACTGTTTTAGGCTGGTTGTGTCTGCGTCCTCAAGGGCAAATCCTGAAGCAAGGACAAAGTATCTGGCTACTATTCGTCACATACATTGCTGCCAGCGTCTTTGCCATTCCTGCAACCATACAACAGTTAACTGCTGCCACTCCTGCGGGAGATATTTCCCCCTCCTTCATCTATGTTTTTCTCAGACTTCCCCATCATTTAAATCCCTTTGCCTGGCATCCCCTATTATGGCTGAGACTAGCTGTATATATCGCAATTTGGATCTGGTCTGTAGCTAGCCTTAAAAAATCTACTGATACCAAAGGATGGCAACCAGAAGACTATGCCCGTTTAGAATTAACCGAATTTACCCTGATTAGTCTTATTCCCTTTGCTATGGGTCTTGCGATCGCATTTTTCGACAGGGAAGGAAAATGGCTGCAATACTATCCCTTCCGCTTCGGCGATATGATGTTACCTTTGACCACTTATTTATTAACCGCCTGTGCTTTGCAAACTAAATTCTCTCAGCAAAAACAGCAGCATCGATCGTTTTCCCTAATCTTAATCGGCTGTATTTTATTTACTCAAGTAACATTCTTTAGTCAAAGTGCGATCGCATATTACAATTTCCCCTCCCAGCAGCAGGACGTAGATCCTCAGTGGAAACTAATGAGTAGTTGGATCAAAAATAATACCCCTCAAGATGCAGTCATTATCTCTCATCCTTGGTATTTGGCTAACTTTACCTGGATGACTCAGAGGGCTACCATCGTCAAGCTAAAAATGTTTCCTCAGACAAAAGAGGCGATCGTCGAATATTATCAGCGTTTAAATGATTTGAGTGGCGGTAATTTAGCAAAGATTTACTTTGGCGATGAAGAATTGGATCAAATCAAAACAGTCAAAGCTATTAGTGCCGGTTTTGTCGCTTTAGACACTTCCCAGGTAAAAGGACTGATGAGCAAATATAAATCTGAGTACTTTTTAACAGAGCAAAAGCATCATTTAGAATTACCTATTGTTCACATTCAATCTCCTTATGTTCTTTATCAAAGAAATTTATACTAAGTATTTGAAAAACATTTTAGGATCGTCCTAAAATGTTTTTAGTACTTTTAAGACGCTAGTAGCTCTCTTGTAACTTCTAGTGTGCAGATTTTTTCTTAAAATTCATGAGTAATATCGACAACAATATGGCAAGAAAAAGAGTGGTCGTCGCACCGCCTCCCAGCGATCCAAATCTCTTTACTTCAATTCATAGTATTACCCTCTACGAATATCAAGAAGTTGAATGGCTATGGTTAGAATTCCCAGACGGTAATCGAGTAGTTATCGATTATAAAATCACCTGCATTAGCAATAGCTAGAAAAGATTTAATTGTTCTGTTCGAGATGAAACCTTGCTCTAACTATCGATTTAAAAATAAAGCTAAATTTAGCGATCACAAATTATGAAAAAAAGTCAAAATCCTAGGTTGAACAGTTGACAGAAAAGACATTATTGGAAATAGCAAAAAGCTTAGAATTTACTGTTCTGCTAAATAGCGAAAATTTCTGGCAAGTTTTACCTAAATCTCCAAAACAAACATGGATGTTAACCCAAACAGAATCTCGGTGGATTTTGAGTGTTAAAAATGTTTCCCAGCTTAAATTAAACGAACAAGAGGCAATCGCCTTTCTCAATGAGCGTTCTCATACTTCTTGAAGCAGACTTAAATCTCAGCAGGAAAAAAGAGTTAAAAAGAAATTAAACCAACCAGTTGCGTAACTTGGCAGAAATAGTGTCAATAATAGTAGTAGCCAAAATCAAAATAATTAGAATAGCGCAAACCTTACCATAGTCAAAAGACTGAAAACTCTGGTAGAGAGATACGCCAATTCCTCCTGCGCCCACAATTCCTAATACAGAAGCAGCACGTACATTAGATTCAAAACGATAGAGGACAAAAGAAGTCCAGAGAGGAATTACCTGAGGAATTACCCCAAAAATAACCTCCTGTATTTTACTTGCTCCTGTTGCTCGAATCCCTTCTACCTGACCAGGTTCGATCGCCTCTACCGCCTCAGAGAATAATTTACCTAATGCCCCCGCAGTATGAATAAATAATGCCATAACTCCCGCAAAAGGACCTAAACCAACGGCAACGACAAATACGAGTGCAAAGACAATTTCGTTAATTGCGCGCATGGCGTCTAATAATCTTCTAACAGGCTGAACAATCCAGACTGGACAAACATTTTCTGATGCCAAAATAGATAAGGGAATTGCAGCGATCGCTGCTAATAAAGTTCCCCAAATCCCCATAGAAATAGTAATTAAAGTATCTTCTAAATAATTTTTCCAATAAGAAAAATCGGGTGGAAAATAAGACTTAACATACTCCACCATATTTCCTCCCCGTTGAATCAGTACGGGAGGGTTTAATTCACTCTGGCGATAAGAAAAAATTAAAATAGCGATCGCGCCAACTAAAAACAGAACTTTGACTGTCGTGATCTGTTTCTTTTCCTGAGCCAGCATTTGCAATACTGAATCGGATATTGCACTACTACCATTAAAACTATTTGTCTGGAGTTCGGGATTCATTGCAATTAATTAATAATAAATTCAATCTCACAATCAACAGAAACCAAGATCTTGGCTGTACCGCATTCAAATGAGAGATGCTATGTCCTGTATGGCAATGGATAAAGACTCGTAATTGTCCATTATCCATTGTCAATTATTCATTGTTCTTTTATTTAATTGCTTCTAACTGTTGGTTCAACTCAGCAATCTTCTTATTTTTATCAGCCTCAGATAAATTCTCGTTAGACTGAATTTCGAGGATTTCTTTACCAATATTCAACTCACGAATCGGATTCCAAGTAGAATCTTCAGCAGGAATAAAGCCAGACCATTCTAAAGGTGCTAAAACGCTGGCATCATCGAAGTTATAGAAGAAGTCCTTGAGCTTAGTTTTGAGGTTTTCTGGTAAGTCTGAACGCCAAGCGATCGGATCGCTAGGAATTAGAGTCGAAGTCCAGATAGTTTCAATGTTTTCTCTCGCAGAACCATTAGTTTTCTCTAGACGACTGAGGGATTCATTATTATTGGTTGCCACATCGACCTGATTAT
>JBCBEA010000527.1:0-3341 GCA_038529195.1 Cyanobacteria bacterium J06600_6 | reverse complement strand
GATCGCAGAAGAAAATAAACTGCATCACGATCGCTTACAACAGCCCAAAAAGTCAAATCAATATGTGATTATTGAAGTCGAAGATACGGGCATCGGTATCGAGCCAAATCAACAACACAAGCTGTTTAACCCCTTTGTCATGGCGGACGGTTCGACTACCAGAAAGTTTGGTGGGACTGGCTTAGGATTAGCAATCTCCCGCAGGCTAATGGAGTTAATGTCAGGAACAATCTCTCTCTCCAGTTCAGGTATCGGTCAGGGTACTGTTGTTTATATTTCTATTCCTCTGGTAGACATAGAAGAATAGTAATTACTGATTACTGATTACTAGCTTCGGGTAAGATCAGCATTGCGTCACCAAAAGAGTAAAAACGATATTCTTGGGCGATCACTTCTTGATAGAGATTTAACAAGCGTTCTCGACCAATCATGGCGCTAACTAGCATTAATAAACTCGAACCTGGCAAATGAAAGTTAGTAATTAAACCATCTACAACCTGCCACTGATAGCCAGGGTAGATAAACAGATCAGTCTGTCCTTGAAAAGGCTCTATTGTCGCTGATTGAGCTGCTTTTGCTGCTCCTTCCAAAGCCCTAGTGGCAGTTGTTCCCACCGCAATGACTCTACCGCCTCTGGCTTTTGTTTCCTTAATTTTTGCCACTGTAGCTGCACTGACATCAATCCATTCTTGATGCATCGCATGATCTTTAATTTGCTCTTTCTCAACTGGGCGAAAAGTGCCAACACCCACATGCAGAGTAATTTGAGTTTGTTCTATACCTTGATTCTCTAGCTCCGCTAACAATTCGGGGGTGAAGTGTAAGCCTGCAGTTGGGGCAGCGATCGCTCCTGGCTCTGAACTATAGACAGTTTGATATCTCTCATCGGGGGCATCGCTATCAGTAATATAAGGAGGTAAGGGAAGCTGTCCATAATCATCTAATACCTCCCAGAGAGATTTGTCTGTGGGTAGCTCAAATTCCAAAATTCTCCCCCCCGTTGCCTCATCTTTCTCAATTACCGTCGCCCGGAGAGGTGCGTGATCGCCTGTACTAAGAGAATTGAACTCAACTTTCGCTCCAATTGTAAAACGCTTACCAGGTTTGACTAATGCCAGCCAGCGGTTAGCAGCTTTGGCTTCAATTAATAAAATTTCCACCTGAGAACCCGTGATTTTTCTTCCGTATAGACGAGCGGGAATTACGCGAGTATTGTTTAGTACTAATAAATCTCCAGGCTGTAACCAATTAGCTAGATCGCGAAAAGTAGCATGATTGGAGGAAATCCGTGAATCCACCACTAGTAAACGGGAACTGTCTCTAGGTACAGCAGGAGCCTGAGCTATCAAGCTTGGAGGTAACTGGTAAGTATAGCTAGAAAGCAAAAAATCTTGGTTCATCCTCAGTTATCAGTTCAATTTGCACAATCATTTTTGGGTAATATCCCCTATAGCAAATTTAAAAGATCGGGTGCTTTTCCCCAAGCGAGATCGACACATTTGTTGTCAGACTATAAATATGCTGCTGCAAAAAACATAATTTATGGACTATCTTTACTTTCTAGCAAACGCTAGCGTGACTTTAAGGACGATTGAATATCTCCGGACGATGGAGCATACTGCGAATGCATCTCTTACCGTAATCCATCAAATTGACGGTTGGATTGTCAAAATACACTTTCCCAAGGCTTTAGAACCAAAATTGCACGGCAATCTCTGCTCTTTCATGTCAGAATTAGGTATTGCTTATGAACCTGAAATGCGCCTCAAAATGGTTTTTTGGAGTTTAGAAACTGGTCAATCTCCCGTCGAAGTTATGCGTCGTTATCAAGTAGCAGTGGTTTCCTACGGCGCTCCAGATACAAAGGATATTGAAGCTTTTCGCCAACAGTTCACTATTGGTTTAGGTTACTGTCCTGAAACTCTAGCTTAGAGCGATTAAAGTTTACGCCGAACCTCTAAAGTGAGGCTCCTCTGATTTAGCTGGGATTGAGGGAGCAGAATTGCGAAATTTTATTTAGAGACTGGCTAACATAAATCATTATTGCTCAGAATAAAACCTACAGGGCTACGAAATTGGTACAGTTTATTTGCCCGATTGGTGGCTCGGCACAGGCGCGAATTTCAATGTCTTTTCCTGGTGCCATATCTGCATAATGTCGATTCCAGCCGTCGCGAATTACTCTTACTTTGCCGTAGGTTTTGCCTTCACTATCTTCTATGTAATGGTAAGAACGATAAGGAGCTTGAGATCTTGCCCAAACAGCGTTGCACAATGGAGAATAGCGAACTTCAATCTTATAAGCCATTGATTTTCCCCCCAGTAAATAATTTCCAATATTGGAAGTGATAGTTTGAGCATCACGATCGCACTTGTTATCAATTGGATCGCGATTAATACAGGTGAGATTATTACAAAGAGGTGTATTTTCCTGACTAGTTGCGACTTGCTGCTGCTGAAAATTCTTGCCTAAGCTAACTAATCCAAAAAGAGCTAAAAGCCAAACTAAAATAAGCGAAGATTTTGGGGCTTGCAACCGCCGTTTGGGTCGTAATCTAGATACAGATTGGTGTGGATAGTCCTCTGCTTGAGCCAAAATAGCCCGTATCGATTTAACGTTAATCGGGCGCTTACTAGGAGAATGACTCATCATCAAATCAAGCAGATCGCCGAAAGCCACCGAAATCTGCGGAGCTTGCGATCGCCAGACAATATTTTCTAACTCTAAATTTTTGGCAAAGCTTTGAGGATGTTTTCCCGTTACCAGATGTACTAAAGTTCGTCCCAAACTAAAAAAATCCGACTGGGGTAAAGCTGCACCGTCAAGCTGTTCTGGCGCAATATAACCTGGGGTTCTAATACTTGTTACCCCTTGATTGACTCCAATTTTACCAAGATAGGTATCTGTAACTTTTTGGGCTGCACCAAAATCAATCAAAGCTAGCCTGCCATTGGGTTGCAAAATAATATTGCTAGGTTTGATGTCGCGATGAAAGTATTGTTGTTGATGCAGTAGCTCCAAAATATCTAGTAGCTGTCTCAGCCAATCGGGATTAAAGCAGTAACTCATACATTGATTAGCTTTGAGACTGTATATATTTTCGCACTACAGGGTGAATGTGATAGAAATTAAGGCTTGATTGATTTGAGCCGACATTTTGTAAGTTAACACGATCTAATAAAGAGCGACGTTTCAAACTTTGCAGACATTCCATAATTTCAGAACTGCGCATTTGATCGCGATATTTTTCAGCCACTTCTCTTAAAGAAAGAGGTCGTTCGATTTCTGCAAAAACTTTAATTATCTGCTGTTCTGATTGAGAAAGGCGTTGATATTGCTG
>JBCBEA010000526.1:0-3343 GCA_038529195.1 Cyanobacteria bacterium J06600_6 | reverse complement strand
GTCAGAACCTAGAGAGCAATTGAACTTAGCTCTTAATAGTAGTTGGTTGGCTGAAGTTAAAATTGGCAATTTTGTGAATATCGAGCAGATCTACGCGCCGAGAACTATTATTCGTCAACTGAAAAGTCTTAAGTTTAAGCCAGAGCAAAAAGTACAGCTAGTTAGTAAATCTGCGTCTGGTTCGGTAGTAGTAAACATCAATAACAGCCTAATTGGCATGGGGGCAGAGATTGCCCGAAGAGTTGTCGTAACTTTCGTCGATGAAGAGAAGTAATGAGTTTAGCAATTAATATTCCCGAAATAGCCCCTGGTTCGGTGGCTGTCGTCGTTGGCTATAGCCGAGTTTACGGTGGCTATGTAGGCAGGCTAATTTCGTTAGGATTAGTGCAGGTAAATCGTTTGTGGTTTTAGATCTACAGCTTGATCGCGGTGCAGTTCAAATCATGCTGATGGAAAAAATTATTACTCTTTCTAAACCAGAAGTAAATGCCTTGGTGGTCGAGGATCTAGGGGATGAAGAATCTGATTAACTCTGATATTAGCTACTCTTCTGACCTATCTGGCTCTTCGATTTTACGTTGAGCAAATCTCAGTTTTGCCGATCGCGACCGCGGATTGGCTCTTTGTTCGTCCCGTTCTGCGGTAATTGGCTTTTTCGTAATTACGTCCAATAGTTCGCTACCGCGAAAGCGATGCTTAACAATCCGATCTTCGAGACTGTGAAAACTAATAATGCCAATTTTTCCTCCTGGTTTGAGCCAGGTTGGGGCTTGTTCGATAAATTTCTCTAAGGACTTTAATTCCTGATTAACTTCAATTCTCAATGCCTGAAAAGTGCGGGTAGCTGGGTGAATTCGACCATGACGATATTTGCCTGGTACAGTAGAGGCGATCGCTTCTGCGAGTTCGGTTGTGGTTTGAAAAGGACGCTTCTGGACAATTTTTTTTGCAATTCGACGCGAAAATCTTTCTTCACCATATTCATAAATCAAATTCGCCAGAGACACCTCTTTCCAGTGGTTGACAATCTCGGCTGCGGTATTTCTTTGGGAACGATCCATGCGCATATCTAAAGGGGCGGTATTGCGAAAGCTAAAACCACGTTCAGCAATATCTAGCTGAGGAGAACTTACTCCCAAATCCGCTATTATGCCATCGAATAAAATATTCTGCGGTTGGTAGTCGGCAAAATTTCCCTGCCAAAACTCTAATTGCTGGGGATAATAGTCTGCAAGCTTAGTTTTTACCGCTGCGATCGCTGTTTCATCGCGATCAATCGCGACTAACTTGACTTCTCCACCTTGACTGAGAATTAATTCACTATGACCTCCACCCCCTGCGGTAGCATCGAGATAATTCCCGCCTGATGGGGTGTCTAGCAGATCTAATCCAGCAATTAGTTCACGACTCAGCACAGAAAGGTGCTTAAATACGGCGGTTTTCTGTACTTCCAAAGTAATTATCTCCAAAGAATCTTAATAAAAAGTTTATAACCTAAGTTGTGTTGGATACGAATCCAATCAAACTTTACGGGTACAATGAAATCAAGGTAGAAGCAAAAGCAAGTCTTGAGCGACTCCTGTTTAAAATTATTAATCATACTTAGCTGAATTTATCATATCCGTATATGGAAGTTAGCCAACGCCCAGGGCAAGCAGAAGAACCTCCTGGTCATAGGTGGGCAGGAATTTTAGGAACCGTAGTGGCGATTGTCACTCTTACTCTTCCTTTAATTATGATTGCCTCCTATTCGCCCTTCGGCAGCAATGCTCAGACAATTCCCCAGACAACATCTCAACCTCAAATAAGAGTGAACCAGATGGAATAAGCAAGAATTAACGCGCTGCAAATTCTCTATTTATCAAAGCGTTGGGGAAACTGAATATCAAAACCTAAGCAAAGTTCTAAGGCAGTTGCGACTTAGGCTAGTGCGTTTTGCGCCTACGTCTGGTTAAGTCTCAAAGCTTTTTGGGCAACGATGGCTTTGGTGACAACATAATGTCGATCAGTTACGCGCACATCTCGGCATCATATTGTCATGACTATCTGGCTAAACTGACCATCCGCCTCAGCCTACTGGGCAAAATGAGTTACATATGCTCGAATACTCTGGAAACCTTGTGCGGGGACTAAACTATAGGTTTTCAGCCGTAGGGTATTGAGAGCAAAAGGAATACTGTTGCCATTTTCAATTACTTCAATAGTCACCTGAGCAATTTCACCCTCTTCTTGAGTTAGACCAATAAAAGTTGTGCCACTTCCCGCAGCAATTTGGCTCAATCCAGCCAGCTCGAACTGTCCTAAATTTTGATGATTGTGAGCGAATACTTTAACTAAGGCAGTAAAAGGAAAAGGAGCAGGAGTACCAGAGGGAACTTGAGGATCGGACTGAATATTAATTCCAATCCCGTAAAGAGATTTAGAAAACTCGAAACTTAGGGGACCTGGATTACTAAAGCCCGAAAACAACAGCTTTTCACCAATGTTGAAGGTACCGGGAAAGAAGTGATTTTGGTTAATACGAGAAATCTTGCCTGTCGGCACAGCTACACGAATTTCCTGCTTGTTGGCAGAGTAAAAAGTAAGCTGATTCGTATATTCAGGGAAGGGAGGCGGAAACTCTGGGGACAAAGTTGATTGAGCGTCGATTATAGACCAATCGACGAGGTCGTCCCCATGAAAATGGGCAGCATTAGAGACTAATTTGGCAGATTTAAACACGTTTTAGATACCTCTCGTTAGATTTTTTGACTAGAGTAATCCAGTTTTTAGCAGAACGATAAATTTCAGAATAGGCGATCGTGGTGTCAGGAATTAAATCGAAGAAAGGCAGGGGAAATGTCTGAGGAAATATTCTATGCAATGTCCGATTAATGGTCAGCTTAATCATAAACAGGATAAACATGCCTTTAGTTAGAGGCAAAGCGTGATCGGCTAATTCCCGAACCGCATGGGCATCAACAATTCTAGATTGAGAATACTGGGGTAACACTTCTTGCCAATTATCGTTATATTTGTCGAGCAGGTCATCTAGTACCATCACATCTTCTAGGGCAGAATTACAACCCTGTCCGATAGAAGGGGAAATAGCGTGAGCCGCATCACCAATAATTAGGGCGCGATCGCGATAATGATAACGATTGCAGCTAACTGTCCAAATTTTAGCCAGCTTGCTCTGTAAAAAATCTTCAGCTTCGGCTAAAGAAATACTGCTGGCGATCGTGGGGAAGTTGACCTGCAGGAAATCAAGCACTTCTGACCCATTTTGAAATTTATCCAGAGACTTACTGCTACTGGGAATAAAGAGAGTACAGCTCAGGGTTTGGGCTTTTTGTCTTGAAGC
>JBCBEA010000525.1:0-3344 GCA_038529195.1 Cyanobacteria bacterium J06600_6 | reverse complement strand
GTTAATTCTGATCAATACCTCTTCTACCTGAAAAGGTTTGGTAATGTAGTCTATTGCTCCCAGCTCAAAACCTTTAACTTTGCTTTCTATATCATGAGCTGCGCTTAAAAAAATTACAGGAATATCTTTCGTTTTCTCTGCCTTTTTTAGCTGCTTACAAATTTCAAATCCATCAATTTCTGGCATTTGAATGTCGAGCAAAATCAGATCGGGGATTTTTTCTAGTACAGCTTGCAATACTGCTTTACCATTTTTAGTGCATCGCACTTCATAACCCTTATTTTTCAATAAATCTGATATTACTCTTAGATTGTCGATTACATCATCAACAACCAGAATATATTTATGATAATTTTTCCTTGTAGTCGGCTTAACCATACCTTGCACTTAAATTATTGTCAGAGCAAATCATCTCTAACAAATGTACAAAAGATTAAAACCATTGGCTGTGATTCAAATTATGTCTAGATGATTAGCCTACTTTGACGTTTTCTCTCTACTCTCTATCAAAGGGAAATAATTTTTAAACAGGGCTGATGATTATTTTCTCTGCCAAATAGCGATCGCTTTTATTGTAAACCAATAGCTGAAAGCCCATTTGTCGGTGATACTTTTTCCAGACCGCTTCTTGAACCGCAGCTTTTAAATACTTGGCTGGTTTTAAATCAATAGCCTTTTCTAAACAAATAATTGCCCAGTTAGTATTATCTAAGCCAGCATAACAACAGCCTTGACGATACCAGGCAGAATCAGAACGCCAAGTTAATTGTACTGCCTGTTGATAAGCATTAATTGCTGCAGAAAACTGCTCGATCTGCTCGTAAACTACGCCTTTCTGATACCACGCCCAATAATCTTCTGGTTCAAGACTTAAAGCCAGATCGTAACTCTCTAGTGCCTCTAGAAAATTTCTCTGCTGATGCTCTGCTTCTGCACGACGATAGTAAGACCAAAAATCGTCAGGGCGAAGTTCTAAAGCCCAATTGTAGTGTTCTACTGCCCGATCGCACTCACCTAATTTGCGATATGCTTCTCCCAAACGATATATTGCCCAGTAGTCTTGGGGACGCAATTTTAGAGCCTCGTTTAAACAGGCGATCGCTCGTTCATATTGACCGAACTCGATAGAATATATATAAGCTTGCTCGTACCAAGACCAATAGTTATCTGGTTCAATTATTGAAGCTTGGGCAAAACTATCTACTGCTTCGCTATAGTTACCCAAGGCTTCTAAGACCAGCCCTTTGCGATACCATGTCCAGTAGTCAGCAGGTTTATAGTTTAAAGCACGTTCGTAACTAACCAATGCCTCATGATAATAGCCATCCGCACGGAGCTTATTTCCTCGATTGTGCCATCCTCGATAGCTATCTGGGCGACATTCTAAAGATAGTTCCATTGTGCTAAATATTAATTAAAATTCTTTAATGCTAAAAAGCGACTTACTTATATATAAACGGAATGGGGAAACAATAGTACCCAAAAAGTTAGGAATTGATGACCGCAATTTGGCGATCGCTACAGAAATCATTAATTGCTTCCAAGATTGTGTCGGTAAAACCCAAGGACAACTAGATCGAGAGTTACTAGAAATAGAAGGAGAAAGTCCCGACTACCGACTCAAGAGAGGACTTGCTCATATCCTACATAATAGCTTTTCTACCTTTGAAATTATTAGTCCCCTCGAACCTTTTGCCCTGAGACAAAAAGTTTTTGCCGAAGCAGCGAAAACAATTACCCTACCAAATGAGCGCAGCAACACTTTAGATAATATTTCCCACGCCTTGAGTGATGAATTAAAACGTCCCGTATCGCGGGGAGAGATAGAGGCGGGACTATATGCAGACTTGCAGGAAAATCGTATCTTAACTGAATTTGACGCACCCATCCCCGAATCATTATTGCACCGCTACAATCTGTCTCAGGTACAGGGAATTTTTTATCGTGCCAGTAGAGTAGTAATTAATGCCCATCGTAACGATCCTGGAGAATACAAACTGCTATTCCGCTATATCAAGCTGTTTCAACTGATGGCGTATATCGAAGGAGATGCCGACACGGGTTTTACTCTGACGATGGATGGTCCTGCTAGCCTATTTAAAGCCAGTACTCGCTATGGACTTGCCCTCGCTAAAATGATTCCCGCCCTGCTGCACGTTACCAAGTGGAGTTTACAGGCAACTCTGCAAAATCGCGATCGCTATTCTAATAATACCAAGCAGGGCAAATTTGTCTTAGCTAGCGATCGCTGTGGGCTGGTTTCCCACTATCCCCCAGGCAAACCTTACGACAGCATGTTAGAGGCTTCCTTTGCCAAAAGTTGGGACAAAGCCAAAACCGAATGGCGCTTAGAAAGAGAGGTAGATCTAATTCCCCTGCCAGGGAGCGTCATGATTCCTGACTTTCGTTTAGTACATCCCGACGGTAGAGAATATTTACTAGAAATAGTCGGCTATTGGCGACCAGAATACCTGCAAAAGAAATTTTATCAGGTGCGTAATGGCGATACGGACAATTTAATCCTGGCAGTTTCCGAAAGGCTGAATCTAGAAAAGGCAGGGGTCAAGTTTACCGACTTGCCCAATAAGCTGATCTGGTTTAAAAACAAGCTGCAGGCAAAATCCGTGTTGGAAATACTGGATAGTTGAATAGAAAGAGTTAAAAGACGATCGTTAACTTAATTCAATAAAGTTACCAGCTATAATTATTAGTATTACTATTGATACTATTTTGTTCAAAGAGCATGGCGCAGATAGCAAAGCTGGTAGCTCAAATAAAAAATAATCCTGCAAACGTGAGGTTTAACGATCTGGCTAAAATCTGCGCTCATTATTTCGGTGAACCCAGACAAAAAGGAACAAGTCACCATGTTTATAAAACACCTTGGCAAGGGGATCCGCGAGTTAATATTCAGAATAAAAAAGGAAAAGCAAAGCCTTATCAAGTAAAGCAAGTTTTAGCAGCTATCTCTAAACTGGAGAAAACAAAAAATGATTAATCATGAACATTATGCTTATAGAGTAATTTGGTCAGTAGAAGATAAAGAGTTTGTCGGATTATGTGCTGAATTTCCCAGTCTTTCCTATTTAGATGAAGAGCATTTAAAAGCGCTATCAGGAATTGTTGAATTAGTCAAAGATATTGTCGCTGATATGGAAGCAGAAGGAGAACAGATACCAATTCCAATTTCTCAAAAAAGCTATAGCGGTAAGTTTCAGGTCAGGATTACTCCCGAAAGGCATCGTTTGTTGGCAATCGAGGCAGCGGAACAAGATGTTAGTCTCAATCGTTTGATTAGCGACAAGCTGGCTTAGATAAGTCTGATTTAAGGTAGATAAAATGAA
>JBCBEA010000524.1:0-3344 GCA_038529195.1 Cyanobacteria bacterium J06600_6 | reverse complement strand
ATCCCTTAGTCAGAAGTATTACCGCTGCTAGCAGCGGTAATACTTCTGACTAAGGGATTTTTAATTTGACCAAGACTCTTCAACATGTTTTTTAAAAGCTATCAATATCTGACCTTAACAACGGAAAGAGAAAAGCCGACTGATTATTCAGGTCAACTTTATTTTTTGCCTTTCTTACTGAGCTAAAGGTGCATAACCAAAAGTAGACCCTAAAACGCAAAAAACTTCTACTTCAGTCCCCGCAAAAACTGAGGATGCTTGGCAAGACTGGCGCGATTTTAAAATTTTCAAAAAAGAAGCCGAAAGCGAAGAAATTACCTCCTTCTATTTCCAGCCTGTTGACGGCAAACCAATTGCCAATTTTAAACCAGGTCAGTATTTAACTATTAAATTAGATATTCCCGATCACGATCGCCCTGTAATTCGCACCTATTCTCTCTCAGACTATCCTGAATCTCAAGATTATTATCGTTTGTCAATTAAGCGAGAACCTGCTCCCAAAAATTTGGATGTGCCTCCTGGAATAGCATCAAACTTTATGCACGATTACATTGAAGTTGGTTCGGTTATTCCCTGCAAACCGCCCAAAGGCAAATTCTATCTAGAAGTAGATAATAATATTCCTGCTGTTCTAATTAGTAACGGTGTCGGGATTACACCAATGATTAGTATGGCAAAAGCCTGCGCCCAGCAAAACCCTGATCGCCACGTTTGGTTTATTCACGGCGCGCGTAACGGTGAGTATCATGCCTGTAAATCACAGATGGAGTCAATTAAACAGTCCTACCCCAATTTACATCTTCACTATCGCTACAGCCGTCCTAATCCAGAAGATGAAGGACAATATCACAGCCAAGGCTATGCAGATAAGCAGCTTTTAGCGGATACCATCATTCCTGAAATTCAGCAGACTCACAATGGCTCATCAGCAGCAGAGTACTATCTCTGTGGTTCACCTCCATTTATGGATTCTCTGCGCACAGGATTGGATGAGTTAAATGTTCCAGAAGAGCGAGTTTATTTTGAGTCTTTTGGTGGAGGAAAAACTAAAGGCAAAACCGAGGCTGCGGAAGCGACAACAGGAACAATAGAGAGTGCCGAAGTTACCTTTGCCACATCCAACAAAACTGTAACCTGGACTCCTGCTGATGGTACCCTTTTAGAATTTGCCGAAGCAAACGGTTTAAGTCCTGACTACAGCTGTCGTCAGGGTGTCTGTCATACCTGCACCTGTAGTATTCAATCAGGGGAAGTGGAATATACTGATGAACCCGCAGGCGAGCCAGAATCAGGCAACGTTTTGATCTGTGTCTCTCGCCCTAAAACTAGCAAAATTGTTTTAGATCTTTGAAACGGAAGCAGAGGGAGCTTACTTCTTGCCATTGAAATTAGAGATTTGAAATGGCTGAAACAAGATACGAAAATAAATTGCAATAGTTATAATTGATTTTTAATTTATTAGGAGTAGCTGATGCATAAGAAATTACTTACTGTGCTTGGGTGTTCTGGCTCTGTTGCCATGTCCCTTCTGAACGCAAACTCTGCTGATGCGAAAGAGTATGTTTTTACTGCGCCTGAACCAGAAAATCGGATAGCGGAAATTCCTGAGAGTGCTACCGATTATCCTTTTGTTGACTGTAGCTGTTATGAATATGATGCTGAAACAGCAGCCAAATTAGATCGAGAAGGAGATATGGCAGTCTCCCTCTATGGTTGTGACTGTTCAAGCCATCGCAATTTGGTGCGCAATCTTAATTCGGAGAATGAGCCTTAATCTTAGTTAATAACTATCTGCCCAAGGTTAATTCTTCTTTCTTGCCCAAAATTCCCTGAGGTCGCCAGACCATCAGTAACATCAGAATTAAACCGATGACCATGACTCTGAAGGCTCCCTGTTCTGCACTGTCAAACCAGCCTAATTTGGGCAGATAAAAACGAGTCAGGGCATCATAAGCCCAGAAGATAATTGCCCCTAGCAATGCTCCTGGGTTTTTACCCGCACCGCCTAAAACTACCATTGTCCAGACGTTAAAAGTAATCAGAGTTTGGAAGTTACTAGGATAAACAGTTGTTAGCTGCCAAGCATAAAATGCTCCCGCAATTCCAGCGATCGCCCCCCCCAGCATAAACGCCTGTAGCTTATACCAAAAAACGTTTTTGCCCAGGGCTGTGGCAATTTCTTCATCTTCGCGAATTGCTTTCAAGACTCTGCCCCAAGGTGATTTTGCCAATAGTTCTAGTCCTGTATATGCGATCGCCACAGCGAACAAGACGAGCAGCATTAAGCCAGCTTTATAATTGTAGTCAAGCAGGGCTAAACAACCATTAATATAAATAGTTAATATAACTCCCAAGCCAATAATGCCCCAAATAATTAGACTCAGAATCTTAGTTGGCTGATAGCTTTTGCCCTGAATTTTTTGACCTTCCCGCCACTGTGATCGCAAACCGCGCCAAAGTTGCCAAGCTGCAAAGATAGCCAGCAGAGTTAGCAGCGCAATTAAAAAGTACCTTTGGACTAAGTTAGGATCGAAACTCTCAAACGGTAGGGGAAAACCGCGCACGCCAAAAGAACCGTTAGTTAACCACTGTTCGTTAAGAGCAATCAGGCGCAGCATTTCCGAAACGCCGATGGTAACGATCGCCAAATAATCCTCTCGAAGTCTGAGGGTAGACATGCCAATTAGCAGTCCCAATAAAGCTGCGATCGCAATTCCTGCAATTACAGCCAAAATTATTGGTACTCCCAAAGAACTTAACAGTACTGTCGTATATGCGCCGACGGTCATAAACGCCACGTGACCAAAATTAATTAGACCAGCATAGCCCCATTGAATATTTAAACCCAAGGCAAATAAAGCATACAGTCCAACATAAATTGTGAGAAAAACTAAATAACCAACCATCAGATTTTTATTTAAAGCCGTGTACTTTATTCTTGCAGCCGATTGTAACTTAGATATAGCCATCTTTCTTCCGTCAAAAAAGCAATAGCTAATTTAGATAGCTATAATTTGAACTAAATTTTCAGAAAAGTAGAAGTAGAGAAGAAGTAATTTAGATAACTATATTTTGCTTAAAACTTAATTTTGGCTTAAGATAGTTGATTTGTTAGAAAAAGTAAGTTAATTTTATGAGGCTAAAAATCGTCTAGAGCGATCCCTTAGCTCGCGAGAAATTCCATTTATAATCTGACAATTAGTAAATCTATAAGTTTCGAGAAGCAGATAAATTTAGTCCTGATCAAAAAGTACCACCATATAAATATGGAATTAGTCAAAATATTTCAAGCTATTGAAGAGACGCAATTTCTGAAACTGCTATCATCACAATCAAGATTATTT
>JBCBEA010000523.1:0-3345 GCA_038529195.1 Cyanobacteria bacterium J06600_6 | reverse complement strand
ATCTGCATCTAAAAACTCGCCCCAGGGATCTTCACCTTCAAAGGCGCTAACAAACAAAATGCGATCGCCTCGGATAATCCATTCCAGACCGTGTTCTGGTTCCCATGTGCAGTTTAATTCGAGATGAATTACTGGCTCTGACCGCAGCATTTCCGGAATAATCAAAGTTATGGGCGAAATTGAGTCTAATACGGCACGGCGGTCGCTAAATCTAATTAATTTTTGTCCCGTATCTTCTAAATAAGTATTGCAGTAATTGATTGAGGCAATGCAAAGGCGATCAACTAATTCATCAGCAAGAGAATTAAGATAAACGGCACATGTTTGGGCATAGTCCCAGCTAAAATTATCCTTAGCCCCTGCACACAGGTCTATATAACGGTCAAATAAGCTAAACCAGACTTGTGCTTCGGGTTCAGAACCGCGATCAACCACATCTTTAATTAATTTCATAAAATCTCAGCCAACAAACTTAATTAGCTGGCTAATTGCTGTTAAAAAGAATTATCAAAAGACTGTACGTAAAATGCAATGCCGTCATCCCCCTCTGCTCTAAAGACTGATTCGTTACTTAGCATCGAGTCACGTTCGGAGATGGAAGTAGTATAAACATGGCAGTCATCATTAAGATTATAAAATCGATATAGCTCTGTTGTATTCTCTTGCTGGGTATCGTAGGCATAATAGGCTACATCTTCATAGCTATAGTTGTTTAAATTGTCGCTAACATAATTTTTTTCTGTCTCATCAATAGTATATAAATGCGCCCCAGTCTGGCGATTGAGAAAGCGATGTACGGCTTTGGCTTCTTCGACGGGCGCACCTGTAATGACATCAAACATCGAGCTAAATGCTGCTCCTTGGTAGTCAAACTGAGGTAAGTCTCGAATAATTGCTGCTTTTTCTACCTCAGAAGTCGTGTGAAAGTACGAACCAAAATCGGCGCGGAAGAAAGTGTGTACTGAAGAAAACTGTCTGGGATTCGCAGCAAAGTATTCAACAATCTCGGAGTCAGCCAGATTATTAATTTGTTCGATCGCTCCCGAACCCAAAGCATTACCATCAAAGAAGTTGCTGATCGTCAGATCTTCTGCTGAGTTAATCGCTCCATCACTATTTAGATCGATAGTTAGATCGTGATTAATTCGGTATAAACCAATTTTTCCTGGTTCGGGCACTGCTAAAGTTATCGTAATTTCTCCTTGAGCATCAGCAATAACCAAACTATCCGTTCCTGCGGTATCGCTTATTTGGCTACCAGTAGAGTTGGTTGTTAGACGATAAGTATCGTTGCCCAAACCACCTTCAAGAGTATTCTGTCCCCCATCTACTGTGAGGAGGTCATTTCCCTGAAAACCCATCAGCAGATCGTTACCGTCTCCACCCATTAAGGAATCATTCCCTAAACCACCCTGGAGTTGATCGCCTACTGCTGTTCCCTCATTGAGTAAAGAAAAGGCATTATCCTGAATCGTGGGCGAGTCTGTATGACGCTGGATTATGTCCGTCAAGGTGACACTTTCAATTGCCTCAATCTCTGACTCAGAAAAAATATTTTCATAGTAAAGGCGATCGCCCGAACGTAAATTATCAAACTGCTGGGCAATAATGGTCTGGAACGTTTCGCCAACGGCAGCCCCAGATACATGGTCTTCTGCTAGTAAACCAATAAACAGATCGATATTATCGACATCGCCATAAAGTTCCTCTAGTGACTCCTGTACTTCAAGATCATCAGTAATTTGCTCGAAGCTGCTAACCTTGCTCAAACCATAGGCTGCACGGACGGTGTTGTAATCACTAATACCGTTAATTCGTCCCCGTTCAATATTAATTGCCAGTAAATCTCTCCCGCTAGGACGACCGCCAAAATTAAATAACAGATTGCGAACGTCATCAATTAATTTGAGATCGATATTCTGGCTCAAAGATGCGCTTAGACCACGCAAAATTGGATCGATACCGTCTGCCTGCACCGCAGCCTGAGAACGGAAAAAGCTGGCTGCTAAAGTTAAATTGCCCGCTTCAATCTCTTCTCCATTGGCATCGAGTCGCAGTATTTCTGAACTTAGCTGTGTATGACCAACTCGAAATCCAGCGCTGGCAAAGCTGCGGTCAATACTTGGGTTAATTGTCGAGTCATAGCCTGTGTATGCCGTTAGAACCTCATTACCCAGAAGTGTTGGTAGATATTCGTTATACACGATCGCCTGATATTGAGCGATATTAATTTGGCGCGCCCGTTGATATAGCTGTTCGTCTGTCCAGTCGGAATGGGCGATCGCTAATTCGGCAGCTAAACGATTGTGTTCTCTCACAAATAATGTATGCATGGAGACAAGTACCGAGTTTTCATTTCCGCGTACGTCTCCTGCTGCAAACAGGGAATTGGGGTCTTGACGACCTGGATTAGCGTTCTCCAAGGATTCATTTGCCAGGGGTAATAAATTACCCGCACTGACTTTTAAGCGCCCTCCTGTCTCAGCTCGTAAATACTCATTACGTTCATGATCGGAACCGTAAATATTTGAGCCATCAATCCAGCTAGTAATTTGATTGGCAATTTGAGCGGGATTATCGGAATTAGTACCCGTACCTGGAACAAAAGCAGTCCGATCTAAAGCAATTGAGACTTGACCCGTACCTTCTGGATCTAGCTGCATATCTCCTGCTGGCACGGGAATTTCGACTACCGAATTTTCATCTTCTGGGCTTAAAACTAGGTCGTGATCCAAAAATTGACCGAATGCCCAGCTAAAGTTAGTCAAACCGCGATCGCTGGGCAAAGATTGATTCTGTTGTCCCAAGGTGTTACTAATTACTCGCGCGTTAGGACGGTCTATTCCTGCCGAACTAGCAAGGCGATCGCCATAGTCAAGACCACTGAGATTTGTTAGCTGGCTATCTACCGCACCGCGATCGGGATTCGTTAAATTATTACCAGTACCGTCTAGAGAATAAAAATTAGCTGGCTCCGAAGTATAAATATCAAGGTTGATAAGAGAAGAATTCATAATATGTTTTTTAATAAAAATGTTTAATCTAGACGGAGCCAACAACAAGTATTTACGTAGGTTGTTATACATATGTAATATCAATTAAATGCGTATAATTCTGAGTTTGGGTAAAGGATATTTGTTGTTTTTCAAAATAATTTAAAGTTCTGGTAAATATTTTTTCGCTATGATTCTGCACCAAAAAAAAGGAAGGATTTAAATCCTTCCCTTAATTACGGCACGAGTAAGTGCAGTCTTTTAAACTAAATTGGCGTTGGTTAATGCGTAATGCTAGTAGTATATTTTTTATCTCTAAAGAAATAAACTTGGATTTGAAAAGCTTAGAGCT
>JBCBEA010000522.1:0-3351 GCA_038529195.1 Cyanobacteria bacterium J06600_6 | reverse complement strand
TTAAAACTCGCATCGGATGGGATGATGATGAAATTAACATTATTGATTTTGCCCGCCGTATGGAAGCTCAAGGGGCGCAAATGCTTACTCTTCATGCCCGTACTCGCGCTCAAGGATATAAGGGGATTGCTCGTTGGGAGTGGATTGCCAAGGTGAAACAAACTTTAGCTATTCCCGTAATTGCTAACGGCGACATTTTTTCAGTTGAAGCTGCAATTAAATGTCTAGAAATAACCCAAGCAGACGGGGTAATGTGTTCGCGCGGAACTTTAGGCTATCCTTTTTTAGTTGGTGAAATCGATTATTTTCTGAAGACAGGAGAGCTACTGCCTCCACCCGATCTGGCTACCAGACTGCAATGTGCAAAAGAGCATCTTTTAGGCTTGTGGGAGACGAAAGGGCAGCGAGGTATCTATCAATCTCGCAAACATCTTGCCTGGTACTGTAAAGGATTTCCTGGTGCAGCCGAATTACGAGACGAAGTGTCTCAAGTAGCTAGCCTCGAACACGGATACGAAATATTAGATCGGGCAATAAATTCTAGTCTTTAAAGTTCTGTTTATAGTCGTTCTAATTAATTTTCCCCTGTCTTACGCCAAGCAGTAATAACCGTTACGGGATTAAGAGGCGTCATTCGAGTTAAATTCGCGATGGGTGTAGAGCGGGATATCTGTAGCTGTAGTAGTTTGTATTGCCAAGCATTTTCTGTTAACCAGTTGATTGCCTGAAACTGATATTCAACTGTGGCAAAAGACATGACTATGATGCCTGCGGGATTTAGTTTTTGGCTACAGGTAGTTAAGATCTCAATTAGATTACCGCCACTACCGCCGATAAAGATGCGATCGCTATTGGGCAATTCTTTTAAGACACTAGGTGCTTTACCGTTAATACTCTTTAGATTATCTACTCTAAATCTCTGACTATTTTGAGCAATTAAGTTGCTACCCATGCTGGTTTTCTCGATCGCAAACACTTGGGAGGTAGGACACAATCGAGCTATTTCAATCGAGACTGAACCGGTACCCGCACCAATATCCCAAACTGTCTGTTGTGGCTGTAAAGCTAGTTCTCCTAAAATAGCCAGACGCACTTCTTTCTTAGTTATTAAACTAGGGCGATCGCTAAAGCTTAAAAAGCTGCTGTCGGGTAAACCAATTAAGGGTAAAGTTGCTAGGTCTAAAGTATTATCTTGCTCCTCTCGGATTAAAATTAATACGTTTAAAGCAGCAAAACTATCTCCTGCCATCTGACTTAGTTGGGTTAACTGTTGGTCAGTAAAGTGAGTGCTTTTTTCGTCTTTACCACCCAAATTTTCACAGAGGTAAAAACTATAGCTGACGGGTAATTCTAAGGAAATTAACAGCCTAGAGATCGCTGCTGGATTATTATGGCTGTCAGTTAACACAGCAATTTTAGAGCGACCCTGTTTAAAGAGCTTAATTAGATTATCTGTACTGCGCCCGTGAACGCTAACTAAATCTGCATCCTGCCAGGGTATTTTTAGACTGCTAAATGCTAGCTGAATCGAAGTTATATGGGGATAAAAACTAATTTGTTTTGGCTCTAATTTTGCCAATAGCAATCTGCCTAAACCAAAAAAAAGCGGATCTCCACTAGCTAAAACAACAATTAAACTACTGCCTGAATCCAGGTTAGAGATCGCCTCAATTCCTTGGTTCAAATTAACTAGCTCTAACTTTTCAATCGTCAGCTCTTCAAAATAGCTTAGATGACGCCTGCTACCAGCTAAAACTGTAGCTTTTTCTACAATCTGTAAGACATGATCCGCTAATCCTGCCCCACCATCCAAACCTATTCCAACTACAGCAATAACCAATAACTAAACCGAGATTGACACCAGGCAGAAAAGTTTTGTTTCCTGCCCTCTGCCTTCTGCCTCCTGCCTAACAACTAAGAGCCAATAAACCTTTAATTTGACTCTGAACCACTAAACAAACGATAGCCAATATACAAAACAAAACCAATAGCAGCGATGCTAAAAATGCTGCTAACTACGTGTAGCACCGCGCCGACGATGGAAAAACCGAGCCAAACTCCACCAATTCCCACGGCTACCTTGCCGAATTTGGGCAGAGAATTAAACATTTCTTTGGTTTTATCGATCCATCCCTGCATTTGAGGGGAAGGATTAATCTCAAATTGGGGAAAAGTTGGGGGGCTATTGTTAGGTAAACTAGCCTCAGTCTTTTGATTGAGATCCGCTTCGATTTCGTCTAGCTTGCTCTGTACATCACGCTCGGAAAAACTCATGACTATTAAACTTTTACTTAGAGGTGCATCTATCTATAAGTTTAGGGTAGCAAACAAAGTTTGTTTAGGGAGGGCAGTAATTTCCGTTCCAACTTTAATCTATTGTCAAGCAATCTTTGAATCAATATCTAGAAAGATCGCATATTAAATGTTAATACTAGTTACGGATCAAATCATGGTGAAAAAATGTTGGAAGCGATATTGTTTGACTTAGACGGTACGTTGGCTGATACGGACTCAATTCACTTTGCTGTCTGGCAAGATATTTTGGTCAGATACGATCTAGACATTGATCGCGCTTTTTATCGACAAAGGATTTCTGGTCGAACGAACTCAAGAATTATCAAAGATATTATTCCCCAGTTAACCCTAGAGGATGCTTGGAAACTAGCCACAGAAAAAGAAGAAACTTATCGGCGCTTGGCTAACTCTCTTTTACCCACCCCTGGTTTAGAGCGATTAATCGAACTAATAGAGCGAGCTTCGCTAAAAAAAGCCATCGTCACAAATGCTCCTGAAGATAATGCAGTCTACATGCTTAAGGTATTGCGCCTCACAGACACTTTTCCGACGGTAATCATGGCTAAAGATGCTCCTCCTGGCAAACCCGATCCTGCTCCCTATCAGCTAGCTCTAAGCCGTTTAATGGTCAAAAATCACAAGGCGATCGCTTTCGAGGATTCAGCAGCGGGGATTCGTTCGGCGATTGATGCGGGAATCTACACAATTGGCATTACTTCTAGTCATCCTGCGGAAGATTTACTCAACGCAGGAGCAAATATGACTATCGAAGATTTTAACGATCGCCAGTTATGGAAACTGCTGGACAGTAAGACCAAGGCTTCTTATTAGATTGCTGGGCATTGCTTGGCTTCGTTGTTCAACCGTTGGTTCGTAGCTATTAGCTATTAGTTATTAGCTGTTGAATAGTGCGGTCGATCCAATCGGAGTTAAAAATGGTGGCGTAGATACGATTGGCTACCCTCAATTGTTCTTCTTGTTTGACAACCAATCCTGATAGTATTAGTTCGGTCTGTTCTCGGCTATTAATTGCAAATACTTCTCCTGCTCCAGTAT
>JBCBEA010000521.1:0-3358 GCA_038529195.1 Cyanobacteria bacterium J06600_6 | reverse complement strand
ATTCCCAAGCTACTTATATTGATAATGCTCCAACCACCTCTTATTCCAAATATTCCAGCATCGCGCAAATTACTCAACACTTTAGGTTCAGTAACAACTTCAATATTCAAATAAATATTTTCAAGACCGCTATGAAAAGTCATTCCTATGGAATTGAGATATTCTAAGGTCGTTTCGTGATTTTGTGAATCAAATAAATTAAGTTCTGCTGTAATTGTTTCAGCCATAATCATTTAATTTGATGTGTAGTTTTCTATTCCCAACTAGTAGATTTCGTACAATAGGCAAGTAATCCTCTTCTGCAAAGATTAAAAGCTTAAAGCTCAAAAGTTAACTTCTTAGCTGCACGTCAAATTTTTTGACTAGAGTATCGCGAACTTTTTGGTGGACGGGATCGACATCTTTATCGGTTAGAGTGCGATCGCCTGCCTGGTAGAGTAAATTAAAAGCTAGACTGCGCTGTCCTTCTGGGACGTTTTTGCCCTTATATTCGTCAAATACTTCCACCTTTTGCAATAGCTTGCCACCAGCCTTGTTCATGGCTTTTTCTAGATCGGTTACGGATAGATCTAAGGGTGCAAAGAAGGCTAAATCTCTCGCCGATCCTGGATAGGTGGAATAGGTTTTAAACTTGGGCGTAGTGATGGAATCTCTATTTAATACCGTTAGCAGTAGGCTGAAGTCTAATTCAAATAAATATACTCCATTGGGCAGATCTCGTTTTTGCGCCAGTTGAGGATGAATCTGCCCGAATACACCGAGCTTTTTGCCCTGTAGCCATAGTGCTGCGGTGCGTCCTGGATGCAGTCTTTCCTGAGTATTATCTGGGCGATATTCAACGCTAATACCCAGATTACTAAAGATATTTTCCAATATTCCTTTGGCATCGTACCAGGTCATTGGTGTTCCCTTCCCACCGTTGACCCATAAGCCTTCAGCGGTAATGTTTCCGCCCATAATTCCCGCTAGAGAATCTTTTTCGTTTAACTGTTCATCAGACTTCCAGAATACCCGCTCGATTTCAAAGGCGTTTAATGCCCCGTTACCCTGAGCCTGATTGTAAACAAAGGAGTCTAACAAGCCCGAGAATAATTCACCTCGTAAGGCAGAATACTCGGCAAACAGAGGATTATCAAGAGTTACTTCTACTCCCGTAGGTTTGACCAGTGAATACTGCACCACTTCTGTTAGACCAACACCCCGTAAAACATGACGCAGCCTGTTTTTAATCGCATATTCAGGCGATAGCTGTCCTGGTTCGGTTTTTGCTGGTAGAGTATCGCAAAAGCGATCATAACCATAGAGACGGGCGACTTCTTCAATCAGATCTATTTCCCGTTCTAGATCTCGATAGCGATAGGGAGGAACTTTCACCGACCAAACATTATCTTTGCCTTCTACGGGGGTTAATTGACAGCCCAACGCACCCAGAATTGACTCTACGTCTGTGGCTTCAATGTAGCCGACTCCGTCATCTGTGTTGACCTGTCCCAATAAATGATTGATGCGGCTTAAGCGTAGTTCGATCGCAGGCAAACTAGAGAAGTCTACGCGGTTATCCTGCATTGCTTGAGTCGTAGGATTACCCCCCGCTAATTCTGACAATAAAGCGATCGCTCTTTTACAGGCAGATTCTAATTCTACTTGGTTAACTCCCCGTTCATAACGGGTTGAAGCTTCGCTACGCATACCCTGGGCGCGGGATGAGCGACGGATAGCCACTGGATCGAACAGAGCAGTTTCTAAAACAATATTTTGGGTATTGTCATCGACTTCTGTTGATTCTCCACCCATTACACCACCTAACGCTACAGGCTTGTCATTGGCAGTAATTAATAGATTTTGAGTTGCTAAATCCCTTTCTTGTTCGTCGAGAGTTTTGAGCTTTTCACCCTCATTAGCAAAACGCACTCCTAAAGCTAGCTCGTTGCTACCCGCTACCTGCTGTAACTTTTCGCGATCAAAGGCATGTAAAGGCTGTCCCCATTCCAAGAGAACATAGTTAGTGATATCGACAACGTTATTAATCGGACGTGTCCCTGCTGCTTCCAGTCGCCATTTCAGCCAGTCGGGAGAAGGAGCAATTTTAACCCCTTCTAATACTGTGCCAATATATGCCATACAGGCTGCTGGTTCTTTTATTTCTACCGTCAGAGAACTATTACTAGCAATATCGCTATCTTTAACTTCGGGCAATCTTACTGATGCACCTGTTAGGGCTGCAACTTCCCGCGCAATCCCCACCATACTTAAAGCATCGGCACGATTAGCAGTCGTCGCCAAATCTAAAATTACGTCGTCCAAACCCAGCAATGGGCGTACGTCATCCCCTGGCTGAATATTATCTTCTGCAAATATGTAAATACCGTCCGACTCATTCTCTAAACCTAACTCCGTCAGAGAACAAATCATTCCCTCCGAAGGCTCACCTCTTAACTTAGTCGGCTTCAACTTCAAATCGATCGCAGGCAAATAAGTCCCTACCGTCGCGACGGGAACAAAGATATCGGCTCTGACATTACTCGCACCACAGACAATATCTAATGGCTTGTCTACACCAATATCCACCTTACAGACGCTCAACTTATCCGCATTAGGATGTTGCGATCGCTCTACCACTTTACCCACAACTACCCCGTCAGCATTGGCGCGAAGGTCGATCAGTTCTTCTAATTCAAATCCTGCAATGGTTAGAACCCTCCCTAACTCTTCGGGAGACATATTAAGATCGACATATTCTTGTAGCCAGTTTAGAGAGACGCGCATCGAAGCTATTTATAAATTAATTTACATTCCGCCCAAGTATTTTATCGTTAAATCGTTGATGGATGGCGACCGATCGTCGAGTATGCCATTTCTGTCTATAAAGTAGAGTGCAAAACTTATAATTGAAGCTATGACTAAGAAAGAAAAATTATGGAGGAAAGCACTAAACAGTCCGCAGAATTTAACTTTCAAAGAATTTGAAACTCTGTTAGAACAGTATGACTGGAACTTAGTACGCCAACGCGGAAGTCATCGTTTATGGTCTTCTCCCAAAGGTCAAGCACTACCAATTCAACCTCGTAAAGATAGCAAAGCTAAAACTTATCAGGTTCAGCAATTTATTAAGTGTCAACAGGAAAACAAATAATGTCTCTAGACAATTATGATTTTGATGGTTTCGTTATTAATCTGTACGTTGATGAGCAAGGAGACTGGCTAGCTCATTTTCAGGAAATTTCCACTGTTTCCGCGTTTGGAGATACACCTCAAGAAGCGTTGGAAGAATTAAAAGTTGCCTGGGAATTAGTCAAAGAAGATTACCAAGAAAAAAATATAGAAATTCCCTAAGTACAGGACAAAAAGTGTAGAGAAT
>JBCBEA010000520.1:0-3365 GCA_038529195.1 Cyanobacteria bacterium J06600_6 | reverse complement strand
CCCGGAAGTTGACGCTAGTTTCTATACTCCTAGCGCCTCGGAAATAGCAGAAATTCTTGATATTATTCCCGCCTTAGAATTGGCTGGCGCAGACGGAATTGCATTTTTGCTCGAACCTCAACCTCCTGCAACCTAATTGATAATAATCAACTTGGTTGAGAGGAAAATCTTAAGAAAATATAAATATGCAACGAATTAAGAGCTAAGATGAAGATCCATAGGCAGAGAGATAAGCTAATAGCTAATGCCCTTATTGATTTTGGTTGCAGAAGACGACCCCGCAATACGATTGTCGATTAATGATTATTTGGAACTACAGGGTTATTCCGTAATTACGGCAGAAAACGGTCGGCAGGCTTTGGAGATGGTAGAGAAATATCATCCTCACCTGCTGATCTCAGATATCAAAATGCCCTATCAAAATGGTTATCAGCTGATTGAGAACATTCGTCGTTTACCTCAATATCGTCTGTTGCCTGTTATTTTACTCAGCGAAAAGCAAGAAACTGACGCCAGAATTCAAGGATATCAGGTTGGTTGTGACATGTATCTGCCCAAACCGTTTGAGGTTGATGAGTTAGGAGCGATTATTCGTAATTTGCTAGAGCGATCGCAGATCATTCATTCTGAACTACGGTTTTCTCATGGAGATAGCGTTCACCGTACGGATATTATTCAACCAGAGGGAATACAACTGCTGGGAGCATCCACTGAAGACAATACAGAGTCAGAAAACGCCTTAGCAGAATCAATTAATCACCAGCTAGACTTAACCAAGCGAGAAACTGAAGTTTTAGAGTTGCTGATTGAAGGTCGTTCCAACATTGAAATTGGTCAGCATTTACATCTATCTCACCGCACCATTGAAAAATATGTCAGCAGTCTATTACGTAAATCAGAGCTAAACAATCGTGTCGAACTAATTTGCTACGCAATGGAACATAATTTGGTTTAGTTTTTAGTTGCCCAAGTGGATATTATCTATACATTCTGATGACTGATGACTGATGACTGATGACTGAATCTAGCGTTTGCTAATTGCACCAGAGTAGACCAAACCGCGTTTTGCATCGACGGTTAAAATTGCCCCTTCCCTAATTACCTTTGTGGCGTTTTTAAAGCCCACAATAACGGGAATTCCCAGACGCAAACCAATCACCGCAGCATGGCTAGTAATGTTATCTTCCTCGGTAATAATTCCTGATGCCTGACGAATAATATCCACAAACTGAGCATTGGTAGAAGAAGCAACCAAAATTTCCCCTGGATTAAAGTCATTAATATCAGCAGCAGCTTGGGCTACTCTCGCGCGACCACTGATCGCTCCCTGTCCAATACCAGAACCTTCTCCTAATACTGCCTTGACTAGTTCCACCTTGATTAGATCTGTTGAGCCTGCTACCCCCTGCAGCGTTCCTGCGGTCATAACCACTAAATCCCCTGCAGCTAACCAATTTTTTTCTTGAGCGACGTTTATCGCTGCCTGAAAAGTTTGGCTTGCCGAAGATAAATCTAGCACTAGCAGCGGTTTTACGCCCCATACCATCTGTAAACGACGAGAAACATAGACGTGAGGCGTAATAGCTAGAATAGGAGTTTTAGGTCGGAATTTAGAGACATTACGCGCAGTTGCACCAGTTTTAGTCAGAGTCATAATCGCGGATGCATCTAGTTGGGAAGCAATTTCTCCCACCGCTGCCGAAATAGCATGAGTTATGGAACGTTTTGTGCGCTCTAAATTATTCGTTCCCTGTTCCTGCTCAATCCGACAGGCGATCGTTGCCATGGTTTCTACCGCTTCCACTGGATAGTTACCAACTGCCGTTTCATTGGACAACATGACTGCATCTGTACCGTCTAAAATGGCGTTAGCAACATCGGAAACTTCCGCGCGAGTTGGTCGAGGACTATTGACCATACTGTCCAGCATTTGTGTTGCGGTAATGATGGGAATTCCCAACCGATTGGCGGTGGCAATCAAACGCTTTTGTAAAATTGGAACATCTTCGGCAGGTAATTCTACTCCCAAATCTCCTCTGGCAACCATAACTCCATCGCAGAGAGTGAGTATGGCATCCATTTGTTCGATCGCCTCATGTTTTTCAATTTTGGCGATGACGGGAATTGATTTTCCAGCACTAGAAATTAAATCTTTAATCTCTAAAATATCTTGAGGATTACGAACGAAGCTTAAGGCAATCCAGTCTACTCCCTGATCTAGACCAAACATCAGGTCTTCGCGATCTTTCTGAGTTAGGGCTTTAACGGAAAGACAAATGCCTGGAAAATTGACCCCTTTATTACTAGAAAGATCTCCGCCCACAACTACCTTGCAGTGCAAATCTTGATTGGCTTGATCTACTCTTTCTACCAGCATTTCTACTTTGCCATCATCAAGCAAAATAGTGGCATTGGCGGGAACTTCATCAACTAGTTTTTGATAGCTAATGCAGCTAATTTCTTGATCGCATGGAACTTGACGACTAGTCAGGATATAGCTATCCCCTTTCTTCAGGTTAATTTTACCTGCTGCAAATTTACCCAAACGGATTTTAGGACCCTGTAAATCCTGCAAAATACCAACTGGCTGATCCAATTCAAAAGCAGTTTGTCTGATTAAGCGAATCGCTTTCTGATGATCCTGCTGCGTACCATGAGAAAAATTAATCCTTAAAGTGGTTGCTCCAGCTTTGATTAGCTGTCTTAGAGTTTCAGGTTTGAGGGTGGCTGGTCCTACTGTGGCAACAATTTTCGTCCGACGCGGATTATTTGGCGATGGCATTGCTTTTCTGCTCTCGATTTTCTGGATTGGCGACCGCTAGCTGCACTTTAGCGACTTAAAGCAAGCCACTATACAGTAATTTTAGTCGCCAGCCTAGTTTACAACACAACTAATTGTTCTAGGCACATTTTTTCCCCTGTCTGCTTACTCAATCTCAATTATCACTCACAATATTGATTAGAAAAGTTATTAGCAAGCCTCGTCATCGATATTTTTTAGACAATGATTTCTACTGCTGTGGCAATTCTGAATGCAGAAAACAACTTGAAAAACAAGTGTTATTTGCTCTATAAATTAAATATGCTAATCAGTTTAAAGTTTCTTGAAAACTAACATTCATCTGTTTTGAGCAAGACAAGATTCTCGCCTGAATTTGCCCAGTAGGTATCAGAAACTAGATTTGGAGATTTAAAGATTTAAATGTTGGCAATTGCCTGTCCAGTATTGATTGTTTCCGTAAGGATTATATATCGTTGAAACCTGATATAAGCTACTTTACTATCGGTTAGCAATTAAGCTAAACTTATCCCTAACTACCCGACTTTAATCAACTTTAGTAAAACTGTTTATTTCATAGTTTTAG
>JBCBEA010000519.1:0-3366 GCA_038529195.1 Cyanobacteria bacterium J06600_6 | reverse complement strand
GCTATAGAAGTGGCTGTAAAGCAGCAATTACAAACTTTATTAGATAGAGAAGTATTTTATTGTCGGGTTAAATCTGTAGAAGAAATAAATTATGATGGCTGGGTATATGACTTTGAAGTGCCAGTACACCATAATTTTGTAGCCAACAATATTATCTGTCACAATACTGTGCAGCTTATTGGTTTCTTACTCAATCTCAAACAGCAAAAATTACTCAAAAAGCCAACACTATTAGTTTGCCCCACTTCGGTAATCAACAACTGGGAACGAGAAGTTAAAAAGTTTGCCCCCAAGCTCAAGGCAACGATCCATCACGGTAGTTCTAGACCCCAAGGCAAAGCTTTTCCGAAAGCAGTTAAAGGCATAAACCTCGTAATTACAAGCTACTCCCTAGTCCATCGCGACCAAAAAACTCTTTCGACCATTGATTGGCAGGGAATAGTTTTAGACGAAGCCCAAAATATTAAAAACCCCACAGCAAAACAGTCTCAGGCTGTGCGAGAAATTCCCGCAGGCTTTCGGATTGCCTTGACGGGGACACCTGTGGAAAACCGCCTGACCGAACTATGGTCAATCCTCGACTTTCTTAATCCAGGCTTTTTGGGCAACCGCAACTTCTTCCAAAAGCGATTTGCTGCCCCTATCGAAAAATATGGCGATCGCGAGTCTTTAAATATTCTCAGATCTTTAACGCAACCATTTATTCTGCGTCGGCTAAAAACCGATAAAAATATCATTCAAGACTTGCCCGATAAGCAGGAAATGAACGTCTTTTGTGGATTATCCACAGAACAGGCAGAACTCTATCAGCAGCTTGTTGATAACTCTCTCGAAGAGATTGAAGATTCTGACGGTATCAAGCGCCGTGGCTTAATTCTGACCCTGTTGTTGCGTCTTAAACAGCTTTGCAACCATCCCGAATTACTAGATAAAGGGAGTGATAAGAAAGCAATTGTCGCCAAAGATGATTTTAGCGATCGCTCGGGAAAACTTCTACGTCTGGAAGAAATGCTCGAAGAAATTGTTGATGAAGGCGATCGCTCGTTAATTTTTACTCAGTTTTCTGAGTGGGGTAAAATGCTCAAACCCTATTTATCAGAGAAACTAAAAGAAGAGGTCATGTTTCTCTATGGGGCAACTCCCCGCGAAGCTAGACAGGAAATGGTCGATCGCTTCCAAAACGAACCCAATGGTCCTAAAATCTTTATTCTCTCTCTTAAAGCAGGGGGAACGGGACTCAACCTCACTAGGGCAAATCACGTCTTTCACGTTGATCGCTGGTGGAATCCTGCGGTGGAAAATCAGGCGACGGATCGAGCATTTCGGATCGGACAAAAGCGTAACGTCCAGGTACACAAGTTTGTCTGTACGGGAACCCTAGAAGAACGGATCAATGACATTATTGAAAGCAAAAAAGAACTAGCCGAACAAACCGTCAATGCAGGGGAACAGTGGCTCACAGATCTTGATACTGGCAGCTTGCGTAATCTTCTACTCCTAGATCGCGATGCCGTAATTGATGATTAGATCCGACTTTATCTAGCTGCTAGTTTGCAAGTGCCATGCTTGATGGAAATCTTGATAGCTCATTTGCTGGGCACAGTCCCAGATGATAGCGCAGGCTATATTGTCAACATTCAAGCCAGACGAACTTTGGTCTTTTAAATAAGGCTTTAAAACCCGAATAACTTCAGGCAGTATTTGGCTACTCATAATTACTCGCCAGTAAACACCCATATTCAGCCAATAATTATCATCATCTGGTTCGTAGTTTTCCATAGACTTAACTAACGAAGCAACGATTTTATTTATTCTCTGCTGCGCTATGTTATTTTCTGGATCTAGTCTTTTTAAATGCTTAAGAGCATAAATTAAGGCATCTTGATCTGCAGTTTTTTTTACACATGCTTCTAAAGCTTGTATAGCTAATTTTTTACTTGGATCTATTTTTTCTAGTACGGACAAAGCTAATTCACTTTCAGATAAGCAATATCTTGATCTTGAGCCTGATATATAAATTGATTCACTTAAAACTTTTATAGCTAATTTATTTCTGGGATTAGCTAAAGCTAATTTTTTGGCTATTTCCAGACGAGTATATTTATCGTCTATGATGTTTAACGAGCTATTATAAATTTCTAAAGCAACCTTATTACAATCATCTTTCTCAATAATCTTGCGAGCAATATTATACTTTTGCCAATTATCCTCAACAGATTCCAGAAATTTATAAATAATATTTAATGCTCTATCGCTTATCGCTTCTCTATGGGGCAAGGCACTATAAATATACATTTTTGAATGCCAATCTTCAACTTTGCTAAGTAATAAATATAATCCTTCCAAAGCAGCTTTATTTGTTGTAGCTGTTTTACCTAAAATATTTATATCACAGCCACCCATACCAACTAGTTCAGCATGTTCTCTATGTGCTTGTTGAAATTCATAGTCTTTTACGAGCCTATTTATTAAATAAGCAATGACCTTTTCCAAATATTCTGGGGACAAGTTTAAATAAGTTTGCTCATCTACTAGCAAAGAGTATGCAACTTCGCGTGCTGCTAATAATTCTTGTTCATCATCTAAAAGTTTAATAGCAGTCTCGATTGCTAGAAAATTATTTGGCTCTATCGTCCATAAAGCTCTAGTGGATAAACTACAAATAGTTCCTGAAGAATATTTCTGGATAAAACTCTCTAAAAATGCGATCGCTTTTCTATTATTCCTTGCAATTACTCCGAGAGTCTCAAGAGCTAATTCGACCAGAAAAATATAGCCTTTGGGATATATCCGCGTCACAAAATGTATTAAAGCATCAATAACATTCTCATCACTTGTCACCATTCTATTGAGATAATAAAATGTATTGCCCACCCAAGCATGTGCTTCCGGCATATCGTCAGGTTTTATTTGCTTCAGAAGCTCGATTAAGATCTTAATCGCCCTATCTTCAATGATTTTGTATTCGTCGCACAAACCAACTAAATATGAAAGTTCATTATTATCATTGCTGCTTTCTAATTCCTCTTGAATAGTTGCAATCGCAATTTGATTATTTGGATCTAACTCAAGGAGTTGTTTGACAGTAGAAAGTAATAAATCTCTCTGCTTTGCTGACTGGAGCTGTTTTTCCACAGTCGCGATCGCTCTTGTTCGATCCGTTTTCTCTAAGACTTTCTTCGCTTCTTTCGCAATTATCTGACTCAAATCTATTTTGCTGTACCAAAAATTGCCATGACTCCACTCTTGTAGCTGTTCTACTATTTCATCGGCAAAGCGGCTATCTGGAAATGCTTTGATATACTCCGCAGCCAATAAATACGCCTGGTAGCTATAGAATCCGCCACAGCGATCGTCAAAATTAAT
>JBCBEA010000518.1:0-3379 GCA_038529195.1 Cyanobacteria bacterium J06600_6 | reverse complement strand
CTCGTACATTTTCTTAACTTGTCACCAATGCCCACTACCCACTACCCACTACCTAAAAAAGATAATTTAGAAAGTATGGAAATTAGTCCAGATAACAATTACCTACGCCCTAATTTCTGAAGCTTATTCTGAATCTTTTGCTGTAGGACAAGTAGTTGACCTTGTATACCAGGGTAGCGATTAAAGGGCATAGTTAATAGCTCTGACCACTGCTGTCGAATTAAGTCTCTGGCAAATAGCTGATTTTGACGATAGTCAACAGGCAAGCTCAACATTATTTCTAGTAGACGACGATTGACAAAAGGAGATAGACAAAAGCCGTTGTTTACCAGTCCATAATGTAGAGGTCCAGCCCAGCAGCCCAGTCTTTGCTCTAAATAGAGTAAGTCCAGCACGGCAAATCTATCTTTAACGGGTAGTTGAGTTAACCACTGTTGAGCTTTTTGCTGTAGTAGTGGAGTCTGGGGCATCCGCATTCGCTCTAGTATTTCGATGGCAGATACTTCCTGTTCAGTAGTGTCCTGTCTGCGCCAGTAAAAACATCTACCTACCTCCGCAGCAATACCTGGCAGATAAATGCGATCGCTTTCTAACTGCTTAAGAGTTTTGACGCTTTGCCAAACTCGACCCGCAACGCAATTACCAGTTTGTAAGAGCCACTGCTCTAGTTCTGTCGGGCTGGGGTTTTGATAGGTTAAAAGACGATAATCTAAGTCAAAGCGCTCTGCTAGGTTCGTTGCAATCTCGCAGTCTAGTCTTGCTGAGGAATCGGGAATCTCTCGCGTAAAAAATTTGGTTCGTGTTAGAGACGATCGCGAACAGGCAAGTAGCATCCGCGAATCTCTGCCTGCGGTTAGGGAAAGATAGATCGGATATTTTTTGGCGATCGCTTTGATCTGTCTGGTGAGAATGGCAGCAATTTTAGCAACGCTGCGATCGCAATCTGTCGTGGGGGTAATGTGAGCAGTTGACCAGTAACGCTGAGACTGCCAGCTATCTAAATCTAGACAGTGACTGGGAATTAGTCTGGAGACACCATGGCGAGGAGTTAAACCAAAAGGATACCAGCCGTCCCTTTTTTGTGGTTGAATCGCATCAATTAACGCTTGGTTGTCGCCACACTCTGACCGATAGGGAATTAGGGTGGTGCTGGAGGCGACGATCTCTTGGCTAGGACAGTACACCGTTGCTAGAGTTCCCGCTGGGTCTAGATATAGGCGTGAAGCGGTAGAGCTTAAAAGTATTGCCACATAGCGACCACCATATTCAGCCATCGCTGTTTCAAACTGCTGGGTAAAATTCTTGGCTGGAGCATCGAAAGTTAGCTGAAGTCGATTGCCCAGTTTCCCTTGTCCATCAATTGGATAGCCCACTAGCCAACCAATTGTTTGGTTAGCCCGATCCTGTATGTCAACTATTGGTAGAGCGGAATCGTGACCCAAATACCAGGATTTGAGCTGTTTTACTGCCCAGGTAGAGGGGATATTTAGGCGATCGCGACACAGGATATATTGACGCGGAAAACTTCTGCCGTCTCCAGAAATATTTTTGACCATAAATTAGAGAAAATGCTGCTGCAAACGACGAAGATAGGCTAAATTTTGTCGCCAACGAAACGGTGATAAGAGGGATTTAGTTAGCATCCAGCCGACTTTAGCTGTCGGGGGATAAACCACCAAGCTAAGATAACCGCTAATACAGTAGGAAATTAGAGTGGCGATCGCTGCACCCTTGCCTTCATAGGCGGGAATTAGAGCTAGATTCAGCAAAATATTGCTAATTGCCCCTACCGACGTGCTAACTAAGCTAAAACGAGTCATGTTTTCCTCGATCAGCCATTTACTGCGGGCAACGCTGAGAAATACAAAAATTCCTGACCAAATATGCAGTCTGAGAATCGCCACTGCTTCTATGTATTCTGAACCTAGAAAGGTAATCACTACAAAATTAGCCATCAAGCTTATGACGATCGCAATAATTAGTGCAATCCAGTAGACAAAATCAAATAGCTGCTGAAACTGTTGGTAATATTCAGCTTTGCTTCTTTGCTTGGCGCGAATAATAGCAGGAAAAACAGAAGAACAAATCGCCAGAGGAATAAAATTCCAAACCTCCGAGAATTTAACCGCAGCAGCATAGTTCCCTACTGCTCTCGCTCCTGCCATATTGCCTAACATCACCTGGTCGATCTTCATGTAGAGGGTAATGGCGATCGCTGAAAATATTAATGGCCAGGAATCTGACAGCATGGCTTTGCCACGACTAAAGCTGATTTTCCAGTTTTTGACGGAACAACCTTGAGCAACGTATAGCCACAACATGCCCGCTGCATTGACAATCGAACTAACCAACAGCGTCCAGCCAAAAGCAATTAAGGCAAAACTTTGCCAAATCAAAACTAGTCTCGTCCCAGCATTAAAGACCATTTGAGCCAGACGCACGATGCCAGCCTTACCGTCTAATACTTGGGACTCAAACCATAGTTCAAACGTATTAGTAGCAGCGGTAAAAAGTAGCTGAAAGGAAATAATGATTGTTAACAGACGTATTTTCGGCTGCTGTTCGAGCTGAAAAATCGCCACGATAATCAGAACAATAGCGATCGCTGCACCAATTAATCTTAAGAACAATACCGTTCCGAGAATTTCATTCGAGGCTGATTCTTCGCGGACAATATTACGGACGACAATGCCTTTAAGTCCGAGGGTTGCCACCGATCCAAACAGGGAAACAAAGCTAATGCTGTAGCTCAACACGCCAAAGTTTTCCGAGCCTAAATAGCGGATCACATAAATACCCACCACAAAAGCGATCGCCATGCTAAAAACACGCTCGGCAAACAACCGACCGACATTGCCAATTACTTTGCGCGTTCCTGGACTTAATTTTTGACTCAAAGAGCTTAACTTATCCAACATTTGAGGCGATCGTAAATTGCTTTTGCATGATGTTTGAATATATTTTTTGAATATATCTAATGTGAATTAAAAATCAGAGTTATGTAGGAGTTCTCATTTAACCTTTCAACAGAGCATCTTGGTCAGCATTCCCTTGCGTCTTGCGCCGAACGGGGCTAACGCCCCAGCGTCGCGAAGCGACTTTGCCCGCGAAAGCGAAGCTTTCCAGTCGTGCGGACAGCTTCGCTGTCTCAGTCGTCTTACGACGATCTGAGCCGTAGGCTCTGCGACGACGATCTGCCACATTCGTGGCTGCGGGGCTGTGGGTCTGACCGCTAATTCACATCAGACGTTTTGAATATTTTGGATGACTTTAAAATCATATCAGAGTCGTTAAATGGCTCAAAAAAGGACAATAGCAGGCATAGCTACAGGTTAGCTGCTTGTTAGTAGGTCATAAAGAATCATTTTCGGAGATTCAG
>JBCBEA010000517.1:0-3352 GCA_038529195.1 Cyanobacteria bacterium J06600_6 | reverse complement strand
CGATCTTGATTCATATGACAAATTAGACAAACAATATCTACGCTATTCTTATTATAGACATTTTGCTTTGGTTAATTTTTTCGGCTCGGGTATTAATAATTTGTTAGCTGTTTAATGTTGGCTAACCCACAAAGTCAAAACATCCGAACTAATTAACAACAATCTGACATGATATTTGGCTACTAAGCGATCTCCTTAAGTACCTATTGACGGAATCATGATAAGTTCAGCTATTCTTCCAGGTTTTCTGAGTTAAGTGGAATCAGTGGAACAAGTTTTTCAAGCAAAGCTGATAGTCAAGTTGACTCTCTAGCTAACTAGAGAGTTTAAGATTGAAGTCCACATAAATTTCACTATCAGTTGAAGTAATAATGTCAAAACTTCTATCAAAAATAACTATTGCCTCGATCGCGATCGCTGCTACTGCTGCTGGAACTATCTATCTCACTTCCCTTTCAGGAGATAACAACATAGCTCAGAACAATAACAAAGCAATAGCAAATGAAACTAGCAGCCCAGCAACCTTGGTCAGTGCTTGGGATAAAGTAACCGAACCAAACTACTCAGGGATAACTGAAATGACCGTATATCGCAGTCCTTCCTGTAGTTGTTGTGGTATTTGGGTAGACCATGCCAAAAATCATGGTTTCAGGATTGAAGATATTAAAACTGACGAAATGGAAGCGATCAAGCAACAGCATAATGTTCCAGCAGAACTAGCTTCATGCCACACCACTATCATCGATGGCTACGTCATGGAAGGACATATTCCTGCTGATGATATCAAACGTTTCTTAGCCGAAAAACCAGACAATTTAATTGGATTAACAGTGCCAGGAATGCCCATTGGTACGCCAGGAATGGAAGCAAGAGATATCAAACAACCCTTCCAAGTTTTGGCGTTTAACGATAAGGGAGAAGTAGAAGTATTCAAAGAATACCAGTCTTACTAAATTCAGTAGGTTCGCTAAAGGATTTGATTATGGTTAAATTCAACCGTCGCCAGTTTATTACTTTAGGTGCTGCTGGTGTGGGTGCTGCCTGGATCGGCGATCGCTTATTTCGGGATAACTCTATTGAGCCAGCAGCTTCTACATCAGTTAATTCTGCTCCTTTGTATCAAAGTGAAAACGGATTATTAGAACTGGATTTAGAAGCTAGAGAAAGTCTCGTTAATTTAGCAGATAGAAAGGCATCTTTGCTTACTTACAACGGACAAATCCCCGCACCTCGCCTGGAAGCTCAGCCAGGGGATAAAGTTCGCATCCACTTTACCAATAATCTCGAACAGCCCACTAATATTCACTATCACGGCTTACATATTCCCCTTACGGGCAATGCAGATAATGTCTTTCTGCATATCAAACCAAAAGAAAAACTAACCTACGAATTTCAAATTCCTCAAAATCACCCATCGGGGACATTTTGGTATCATCCCCATTTACATGGATTGGTTGCAGAACAGCTATTTGGGGGATTGGCGGGTTTATTTATCGTAAGAGGCGAAGATGAGAACATTCCATCACTCAAAGCAGCCCAAGAAGAGTTTTTAGTGCTGCAAGACTTTTCAATTGACGAGCGCGGACAACGTTCTAATTCTGCCCATATGTCTCTTATGATGGGTCGAGAAGGAGAGATAATAACAGTAAACGGGCAAGTAAATCCTGGCTTCAATTTATCAGCAGGAGGATTGCTACGCCTACGCATTCTTAATGCTTCTCCTTCCCGTTTTTATAGGTTAGCCTTAGAAGACCATGCTTTCTACCATATCGCTACCGATGGCAATAGTTTGAACGAACCTGTAGAAGTCAATGAATTACTACTGACACCAGGACAACGAGCCGATATTTTAGTTCGGGGAGCGGTGCGACCCCGCGCCGATATGCGAAGCGGTATCCCGTGGGACGACAGGCGCAAGGGAACGCGCACCAAGACAGATAAAGAATCGGGACAGTATCGCTTACTCAATCTACCCTATGACCGAGGCAGTATGGGCATGATGGGTGGTGGAATGATGGACAGTAATCCAGATAAAGCGATCGCCTTAGCCACAGTTAATTATGCTTCTGCTGTTAAGTCTGTAACTTTACCCACAAAACTCAATTCCATCTCTGCATTACCTGAACCTCAGACAGTAAGACGCTTTGAACTCAATCACGGTATGAGTCCTGAAGTGGGGATAGCTTTTCTAATTAATGGCGAACACTACAGTAGCGAAGATCGCATCAATACCGAAGTCAAATTAAATACGGTAGAGGATTGGGAACTAATTAATACAGGAGTTATGGATCATCCCTTTCACATACACGGCAATGCTTTTCAAGTTGTCAGTCGCAATGGTCAATCCGAACTTCTCCTAGTTTGGCGGGATACGGTGTTAGTTAAGAGAGGAGAAACCGTTCGCATCCGTATTCCTTTTAATGATTTTGCAGGAAAAACCGTTTATCACTGTCATGTTCTCGACCATGAAGATTTAGGCATGATGGGTAACTTACTGATTACAGCTTAGTTTAAAACTAATAGTATAATTAAAAGTATAACTATTTGTACAACTTATTCTTAATGGCAAAAGTAAAGACGGCGGTATCCCTATCAGAGACAGTTTTATCAGAAGCCGATAAGTTAGCAGAATCTCTATCTACTTCTCGCAGTCAGATATTTGAGCTTGCTTTATCAGAATTTATTTCGCGTCATCAAAATCAACAGATTTTAGCGCAATTAGACGCTGTATATAGTGAAGATTCAGCTGAAGAGATCGAACTGACTCGACAGATGAAAACTGTTCAAATGTCTGTTGTTGAAGAATGGTAATTAAGCAGGGTGATATTTACTGGATAGATTTAGGTGAACCTGTCGGCGCGCAGTCAGCCTATCGTCATCCTCACGTAGTAATTCAAAATAATGTTTTTAATAAATCGCGAATTGCTACTGTGGTTGTCTGCGCTTTAACATCTAACTTGAAAAGAGCTAATGCACCAGGCAATATTTTGTTAGAGAAAGATGAAGCTAATTTACCTAAACAAAGTGTTGTCAATGTCTCGCAAATTTTTACTGTTAGTAAAGAACAGCTACAGCAGAAGATTGGTAGTTTAAGTAAAGCTAGGATCGAGCAGATTTTGGCGGGGATTAAATTGGTGATTGAACCAAAAGATGTTTGACTTTACTTGCTATCAACCGAAAAATCAAAAATGAGATGTTTTTGTTTTATGGGTCTATCATCGCTCTGCACATCAAAGCTATTGTATTTTAAAGGTGTGCGGATTTGCTTGAGTTTTTCTATTTGGTCTTCAGAAAGAATACTGTGACGAATGATAAATCTTGAAACGCTTGAAAAAACTTTGGCATTGAACAG
>JBCBEA010000516.1:0-3396 GCA_038529195.1 Cyanobacteria bacterium J06600_6 | reverse complement strand
TAGTGTGGTTACTTCTCATCAAACCCTTTTTCCATAATACTTTCAAGACTTTTATTGATTTTTTGTCCTGTACTTAGGTTAAGAATATATTCTGAAAAAGCGAATAACTTATTTACTAGCTAATACATGTAGATTTATCTATCTTGTCAATTAGCATAGCTTCAGATGCTTCTTAGTGCGACGATGGGGTCTAGTCTCGAAGCAGCTCGTGCGGGAAAAACGCCAAAGAAAAGACCGATTCCGCCAGAAATCCCTACTGCTATGACAATTGCTAAAGGCGAAATAGTTGGTGCGAGGGGTGAAACAGCACCGACGATGATAATGCCCGTTACGCCTATTATCGTGCCGACCGCACCTCCTGCTGCAGAAAGGATGGTTGCTTCAATCAGAAACTGCCACAGGATATCTCTAGATCTAGCACCAATTGCTTTCCTTAGACCAATCTCTCTGGTTCTTTCTGTTACCGCTACCAGCATGATATTCATTACGCCAATACCACCTACAAGAAGTGATATACCTGCAATTGCTGCTAGTAATACGGTCAGACCACTACTGATTGTGCCAACTATTTCTAAAATATCTTTTTGGGTATTGACACTAAAGTCATCTTTACCCGTAATGTTATGTCTCAGACGCAGCAAATTTTCGATTTGTACTTGAGCAGCGCGAATGCTATTTTCGTCTTTGGCAGCGACGGAAATAAAGCTGACTCCCGTACCGTAGGGCGAATTATCGCCGACAATCTGGCTGACCATTGTGGTGAGGGGTAAGTAGATGCTGCGATCTTGGTTGCTGCCCAAAAACGATCCTTTAGATTTTAATACGCCAATGATCTTTAAATTAATGTTTTTAACCCTAATTTTTTTTCCTAGAGGATCTTGTTGAGGAAAAAAATCTTGGGCAATCTCCGAACCCAATACCACAACTCTTTGGTTGCGTTTAAGATCAATATTATTGAAAAATCTACCCTGCTCTATGGCAAAACTTCTAACCTGTAGGTATTCGGGAGTAGTACCTAATACCTGCTCATTAGCATTGCTGTTGCCATAGGTAATTAGCTGATTGGCACTCACCTGGGGTGCAACAGAGTCGACGCTAGGAACCTGTTGAGCGATCGCGATCGCATCTGACCAAACAAGAGTTTTTGGTGTGCCAAAAGTGGTACGTCGTTCCTCTCTTGAGCCAGGACTAACAAATAGGACATTAGGACCAAGAGATTCAAACTGCTCTGCTGCGAGGTTTTTAGCACCCTGACCTACCCCTACCATGGCAATCACCGAGGCATTGCCGATGACGATGCCCAACATTGTCAGGCTACTACGCATTTTATTAGCAACTAGGGTCGAAGTTGCCATCTTAAAGCTTTCAATGATATTCATAGCAATTTTATATTAGTTTAAATGTATTGTTTTAAAGCTGTAGGCTATAAGCTCTGAGAATTTGTAGGGTGGGCATTTTTATCAGTAATCAGTAATTAACAATCAGTCACCCATAATTAGTAATTAGTAATCAAACAATGACAATTGGCATTTGGATTTTAGGCGATCGCCTAACAACACAGCAGTTAAATTTACAGAACCAGCAAAACGAGAAGGACAAAACGCCAGTTATTTTAATTGAGTCCTCTAACTATGTTAGACAACGACCCTACCATCGACAAAAGCTGGTCTTGGTGTGGTCAGCAATGCGCCATTTCGCTCAAGAACTAAAAGAGTCTGGCTGGCAGGTGACTTATGAGATCGCCGAGGATTTTGAGACTCCCCTAGCTGACTGGATTAAAAATAATCAGATTACGGAATTGCAGATTACGACTCCCTGCGATCGCCCTTTTCTCAAATTGATTCAAAAGTTAAAGCTAAACTGCAAAGTGGTATTCACTGCTGATAATCATTTTCTCTGGAGCCAAGCAGAATTTTTAGCCTGGACAAAGACTAGAAAAAGATTGCTGATGGAAGATTTTTATCGAGCGGGTCGCAAACGCTTTGATATTTTGATGGCGGATGGTAAGCCAGTTGGCGGTAAGTGGAATTATGATAAGCAAAATCGCCAGCCACCGAAAAAAAACCTCAATCCTCCAAAACCGTTAGTTTTTGAACCTGACGAAATTACTCAAGGGGTAATCGACTTGGTAAAAAGCTCTGATTTTTCTGATTACGGTCAGGTAGAGTTGTTTAACTGGGGAGTAACGAGAGAGCAAGCAGAACAGGTCTTAAAATATTTTGTTGAACACTGCTTGTCAGATTTTGGGACTTATCAAGATGCCATGCTCACGGGAGAATATACTCTTTGGCACGGTCTGATTTCTCCATATCTAAACCTCGGCTTACTCGAGCCGATGTCGGTTATTAAGGCGATCGCCGATGCTTATTATGAACAAGAGCTGCCCCTAAATAGTGTTGAAGGATTTATTCGTCAGGTGATGGGTTGGCGAGAGTATATTCGCGGTATCTACCTAACTCAAGACGAAGAATATACCGAAAGTAACTGGTTCCAACATCATCAACCCCTACCAGAATTTTATTGGGATGCAGCCAAGACAGATATGAACTGTCTGCACCAAACTCTCTCCCAGGTGGAAGAGACGGCTTATGGTCATCATATTCAGAGACTGATGGTTCTAAATAATTTTGCCCTAATTGCGGGGATCAATCCCCAGGAACTAGAAAACTGGTTTCATAGCGCTTTTATTGATGCTTATGACTGGGTCATGCAGACTAATGTTTTGGGCATGGGGCAGTTTGCAGATGGTGGCTTACTAGCCTCCAAACCCTATGCTGCCTCAGCTAACTACATCAATAAGATGAGTGATTATTGCGGTGACTGTGTATACAACAAAAAAGAGCGCACAGGAGAAAACGCCTGCCCCTTCAACTTTTTTTACTGGGATTTTCTTAATCGTCATCGCGATCGTCTTAAATCTCTGGGCAGAATGAATCTGGTTCTCAGTCACATCAAACGTATTGACGAGACAGAAATGGCAAAAATATCAGCGAAAGCTGACAAATGGTGGTCGATTGAAAAATCAAAAACCTAAGCTTTTGCCCTTATTAATAGTACCTTTGAACTTTTTAGTTAAAGTCAAGCAAAAGTTATTAAATCTTATTTTAAGCCCTTGCTTCGCCCCACCGTTTCCCCACCGTTTCCACAAGTATTTTTGAGTTTATCCACATTTTGCTTTAAGTTATCCACAGGACATCACGCAGCAATCAACTCTTGAGTATCTGACGGTGGATTTTGAGTTTTGACCTAAAATTAATCTTTCCATAACCCTGTTTTGTAAATAAAAGTAACAAAAACATGCTTCAAAGTCTCGAAAACACGTGGCGTTCAAAAAGAATAAAGACTTTCTTTAATATTTCTTAGCATTGACAAAGTGACCCCTTTTAAGAGGACAAT
>JBCBEA010000515.1:0-3403 GCA_038529195.1 Cyanobacteria bacterium J06600_6 | reverse complement strand
GATTTTATAATTTTCACTACCAAATAGATGAACTAAAAAGCTTAGAGCCTAGAGCTTAGAGCGGGAAAGCGAAGCTTTCAGTGCCTGCAAAGCAGGTCAGGCGCACAAGCGCCCCGCTACGAACAGATACTCACTGGTTTTCCGTATCGAGAACCCAAGCTGTTTTAGCTGATTATAAGCCAGAAGGTGATAATGGTATAGCTTTTTATGTTGAAGCTCTGGAAAGTGCTTGATTTTAGAGCTAGGAAAGATCTCTGATTGTGGGTCTAATTAAATTTAAGAAGTATCGTGCTGACTAAAAATAATTTAGTAAACTACCCGCAATAATTTGTGAGCTGCCAAAATTACAGGGAACTGCCTAATCTAGATAGACGACCTAGCTTCGGTCTGACACTCTCTCCTTGGCTTTATTTCGCTTCTCCTAAATGATTATCTTCCCAGGATAGTAACTTCTACTGGAGCAACACCAGAATGAATCATGTTCAAAGAACGAGCAGCAGCAGCAGAAACGTCAATTACTCTGCCTTTAACAAACGGACCGCGATCGTTGATTCGAACAATTACAGAGCGACCGTTATTGAGGTTAGTTACCCTGACTCTTGTGCCAAATCTTAAATGTTTATGCGCAGCAGTCATCGCATTTTGATTGTATCGTTCGCCATTCGCTGTCAAACGACCGTGAAAACCAGGACCATACCAAGATGCTTGACCACCGAAAGTTCTGGCAATTAGAGGTTGATTGCGTAAAGGGATTGTCTGTTCGAGATTAGACAATTCAAAATCATTTCCCAGGTCTATTTCCTGAGTCTGGTTATTAAAGCTGCTGGCAAGTAACAGATGTAAACTCAATGATTGATTTTCTGCTGTGGCAAGAGAAGATATCCGCGCAAAAGATGGCTCCGCTTTAGGACTACTTTCCGCTCTGGCTTGACAGCTGTTACCAAATAAATTGGCAATACTAAAAAAGGCTAAAACCGTAACAAATTTACTACACTTCATCTTTTAACAATTAGATTGATAGTTTTATTAATTGATTAAATTGTTGTTTAAATAATAATTTTATTTGTATCTATCTTAAGGTTAATGTCATGTAAAACTAATTGTGTAAACACCTAAAACAATATAAATTTTTATCTCATCTATTCATTAGATGCTGATCTCAGTCTAATTTAATCGTCATTTCTACAGCCATAATTCTGGCATTTGCGATCACAGTAGAAATTATACTTAGCTTAGACAGCAGGATTTCTGATTTAATGACTTTAGGTGAAATAAATAGTTATTTTTTATTAGGCGATCGTACTTATGGACTATAAAGACGCTGGTGTTGATGTTGAAGCAGGACGCTCTTTTGTCAACCAAATTCGTCAAGATGTGGAAAGCACCAAGCGATCGGAAGTTTTAGGCGGTCTAGGTGGTTTTGGCGGTTTATTTGAGATGCCAGCAGGTTATCAGCAGCCTGTCTTAGTTTCAGGGACAGATGGAGTTGGCACAAAGTTAAAAATTGCCCAAGAAATAGGACGTCACGATACCGTTGGGATAGACCTTGTGGCAATGTGTGTCAATGATATTTTGACTTCTGGTGCCGAACCATTATTTTTCCTCGATTACTTAGCCACGGGAAAGCTAAACCCCCAGCAGCTAGCCGAAGTAGTTAAAGGAATTGCCCACGGATGTCGTCTCAGTGGTTGTGCGCTTTTAGGAGGAGAAACGGCAGAAATGCCAGGTTTTTATCAGCTAGGGGAATACGATTTGGCTGGTTTTTGCGTCGGTGTTGTCGAGAAAAGTAAACTACTCGATGGCTCTTTGGTACAGGTGGGGGATATTGCGATTGGTTTAGCAAGTGCAGGGGTTCATAGTAATGGTTTTAGCCTTGTACGCAAGATTGTGGAAACAGGTGGCTACAGCTGGTCAGACACTCCAGAAATATTTAACGGCAATAGTTTAGGTGCAGAATTAATTACTCCCACCCAAATTTATGTCCAGCCAATTCTAGAATTGCTTAAAGCAGATATTGAAGTACACAGCATGGCGCATATTACTGGCGGTGGCTTACCTGAAAATCTTCCTCGCTGTCTTAATTCTGGACAGTCGATCTCTATAAGAAAGGATAGCTGGACAGTCCCGAGTGTTTTTCAATGGTTAGCTGAAGCGGGAAAAATTGAATCCACAGCGATGTTTAATACTTTTAATATGGGTATTGGTTTCGTGGTTATTGTGCCAGAGACTCAAGCTCAAGCAACTTTAGATTGGTTTAAAGGGCAAGAGCTAAACGCTTTTCAAATTGGCAAAGTAACTCCAGGGGATGGCACTTTGTCGTTTACGTCTAGTGGAAATTGAAAATCACCATAAATTATTTTGGCATTGCTAAATCAAGCAATATATTTCCAGCGATCGCTTTTTGAGATTGGTCGCCAGAAATTAATTAGAATAATCATGAATGCCAATCTCAATTTTCCCAACAGATGCAAAGCGTAGATAGAAAGTCGTCAACGGTCAGGGAAATCGTCAATATCCAGAACTTGGATCACTTTTTTGGTGAGGGCAAGCTGAAAAAGCAAATTTTATTTGATATTGATCTAACTCTTAATTCGGGGGAAGTGATTATTCTCAAGGGACCTTCGGGATCGGGTAAGACCACTCTGTTAACCTTAATGGGAGGATTACGCTCGCCTCAGTCGGGCAGTTTACGAGTATTTGGCACAGAATTGGTTGGAGCAAAAAAGAACAAGCTAGTACAGACGCGCAAAAACATCGGCTACATTTTTCAGTCTCATAATTTATTAGCATCTCTCACTGCCCAGCAAAACGTACAAATGTCCTTAGAGCTACACAAGCATATTCCTAGCTCAGAAATCGAACAAAGAGCGATCGCGATCTTAGAATCCGTTGGTTTGGCAGACCATATTAACTATCATCCCCAGCAGCTATCCGGAGGGCAAAAACAGCGGGTAGCGATCGCCCGCGCTTTAGTCTCTCACCCCAAAATTGTATTAGCCGATGAACCTACCGCAGCGTTGGATGGCAAAACAGGGCGAGATGTAGTGGAATTGATGCAGCAGCTTGCTAAAAAGCGAGGCTGTACGGTTTTGATTGTTACCCACGATCATCGTATTTTAGACGTCGCCGACCGCCTAGTAGAATTAGAAGACGGCAGAATTATCTAGGACACTGGAGAATAAAGAATAGCGAGATTAAAGGGCATTGCTGAATCAAGATAGATTTTAAATTCCTCACGATTAAGTGAATTAATCAAAAAGCTGATAGCAGGACGTATTTGCGCCAGTGCTTGCTTCGCAAGTCAGTGTTTTACATTCCCACCGATAGCTACGAGCAAATTATACTAAATCTGATTGCCAAAGTATGTTTAAAATTTAAGGGTACAAATTAAGCTTAAGTCCTT
>JBCBEA010000514.1:0-3416 GCA_038529195.1 Cyanobacteria bacterium J06600_6 | reverse complement strand
GACCTTCGTAAGCCGTAATAGCAACCAAAGGTAAGGCAGCAGCTTCACGCATTGACAAGTTTTTTGGTTTATTAGCAATTAGGTTGGCATCCGCCACTATGTACTCAGCCAACGTGCCTGGTAAATCTGCTGATCCCCCCGCACAGCCGTAAACCTCGTCGCCAATTGAATAGGTTGATACCCCCTCGCCAACAGCCTCAACCGTCCCAGCAAAGTCCATACCAAGAATCGCTGGCGTATCGGGTGAGAGTGGTAACTCCTTGCCCATTTTCCGAATCATCGTATCGACCGTGTTGACGCTCGAAGCTGCGATCTTTACCAGAACATGACCCGCTTTGACTTGAGGTTTTTCGATTTCCGCAACTTCAAACTTCGCGTCTTCACCATAAGATTTTATGAGCATTGCTTTCATAGTCCTGTCTCCTTTCAAGTTGTGGAAGCGATGATTGTATATTAATCATTCGGATTAAAAAGATAAATAGCCTTGAAACGAAATCATAATTCGGATATTCTTGATAAATGGATATTCTATCACTCCGCTTATTCATCAGAATTGCCGAACTGGGTGGTGTCACGGCAGCAGCACATGACCTGTCACTTTCCCCTGCAAGTGCGAGCGCTCGCTTGGTTAAACTCGAAGAAATCGTAGGATTTCGCTTATTCAACCGAACAACCAGAGCAGTTTCACTAACGACGGATGGAGAGTTATTTTTGCCCTTTGCGCAACAAACTTTAGAGACACTGGAGACTGGGCTAAATGCAGTAAGAGGACAGGAAGAATTGGTACAGGGAGTACTCCGAATGACAATGCCAGGTTCCTTCGGACGGATGTATATCATCCCTCTTCTGGACCAATTTCAATCTCGCTATCCAGAAGTCAAGCTTGACTTGCGACTATCTGATGAAGTTCTTGATGTCATTGAAGGCGCTTATGACCTAATTATCCGCAATGCAACCTTAGCAGATAGTAGATTAATTGTACGTAAACTAGCTGCTGATAGACGACTGCTGGTAGCTTCTCCTGCCTATCTCGAACAATATGGTACTCCTACTACACCAGATGAACTCACAGCCCATCGATGCGTGACACTGGGAGAAACAAGATGGAAGTTTAAAGACGGACAAATCATTAGCGTTGCGTTCTCAAACACCGTTAACGATGGCGAGGCAATGCGACAAATGCTTGAGCAGGGTATGGGTATTGGCATGAAGTCCGTTTGGAACGCTAGTGAAAGTCTAAAGTCTGGGCGTCTCGTTGAAGTGCTGTCAGAATTTTCCCTCGTCACAGAAGCATCCATCTGGCTTCTTTATCCAAGTCGTCGGATTGTTGCGCCAAGAGTTCGCGTAATGATTGACTTTCTAATCGAACAGTTTCAGCCGATTCCACCCTGGGAGCGTTAGAGAGAAGTAAATAACTGAGAAAACGATTGTCAATATAAATCTCCTCCTGTTCGACTTGAGCAGGTAGTATACTTGCCGAACCAACGTTACTGATTTCCTTTTGACCAAGACCATCTAACTCTCCCTCTTGTCTGGTTTTGTTAATCCTCAAACCAATAAGATAATGCTCGTTGATGCAGTTAGGTGTTTCCCAGGGATTGTAACGATAACAGTCTAACTTTATTCCTTTCAAGGTCTAGTCTTGAGTAGAAAACATATGCTCATGAAAGAGAAGTCGCGATCGCTTCACTGTTTGTAGAGCGAGATCGCTACTACCGATAAACTCGATCTATAAAAATAGTTCAAAGTGGATGGAGTTACTGTCCTCCCGTAACCTCTAGACTAAATCCTGTAATGTAACTTGCTTCACAGCTCATCAGACAAGCAATATAGTTGGCTACCTTTTATAAATGCTCCCAAAGTCTAAAATAATTTTAGTTTCATTCACGTTCCATATGTTTACCTTTAAATAGGTAATTGTTTTAAATAGTAACGTTTTTAGCGTAATTATTGAGCAACAAAATATGATTTCATCTACAGAATATTTGATTGAGTTTTGAGCACATGTCTAAATTTTGAAACCTACAAATAATTTTTACAGCAGTACTCTAACTATGTACGCAAAACAAGGAGTTTGAACAATGAACACCAAAAAAAATTTTGGATTGAAGGGCTGGACACCAGAGCGACTCGGCTTCCTCATAGGCAAAACATATGTCATTACCGGTGCTAACGCTGGTGCAGGCTTTGAGGCAACACGGGTATTTCTGTCGAAAGGCGCAAAAGTGGTGATGATGAACCGCAACGCCGATAAGTCAACCGCTGCGATCGCGACCTTGAAACAGGAATTTGGCAGTGACGCTGATGTAACCTTTATGCGCATGGATCTAGCGGTGCTGGATTCCGTGCGGGAAGCGGCAGCAGAGGTTCTGGAGCAGGTTCCCCACATCGACTCGCTCATCTGTAACGCCGCCATCGCCCAGGTGGCCAAACAGGAGATTACCGTAGACGGCTTTGAAAGCCAGCTTGGTGTGAACCATTTTGGTCATTTTCTCCTGTGTGGATTGCTCTTTGAGCGGATCGAAGCGTCAGCGGGACGCATCGTGGTCGTTGGTAGTAACGGGTATAAAATGGGGCTGAAGCGAATTAAGTTTGAAGATCTCAACTTCGATAAGAACTACACTCCTTGGGCTTCCTACGCCCAGAGCAAGCTGGCGCAGATGGTATTCGCTTACGAATTGCAGCGTCGTATCAAGGTTGCGAACAAGAGCGTTCAGGTGCAGGTCTGTCATCCTGGCGCATCACGAACAAATTTGTTGCAGGATACAGCCAACGCCTTCCAAAAGACTCTCTGGTCCATACTTTCCCTTTTTGCACAATCCGCCGAGAAGGGTTCTTGGCCTGAAGTTATGTGTGCCACGGAAGAGGGACTACAGTCCGAAAAATATTATGGTCCGACGAGATTCGAGATGGTCGGCTCCATCGGCGAGTGTACACTTGAATCTTTTGTTTTGGATCAAGAAGTTGCAGCCAAACTCTGGACTCTCTCCGAGCAGAAGACGTCCCTGAGCTGGTCGCCGAAATCCGACTTTCCTAAAGGATATCGCGACCCATAAACGCTATCCGCTCGTTCCACGAGTCTATAAAAATTACTTAGTCTTGAGTCAAACTATTTGGTTTTTCGGACGATCGCCCGTCTTGAACTAAGACGGAATGACTTCGTACATGCCCTCTGTTCGCACGTAGATGATGCACTCCTCTTCTGCTTCATATGAAACCTGATGCACCGATTCTCCCTCTGAGCCAAAATAACTGCCTGGTTCTAAGGTTTTCTTTTCTGTCTCGCCCGAAATTTGATATTGAGATTTACCCTGAATTACTGCAGCGCAGAAGACTGAACCGTTGCTGCGTATCTCACTAGTAAATCCAGGTGGTAGCTTAACAAGATTCCATTTAGCTCGCGATTCTGCAGGTTA
>JBCBEA010000513.1:0-3425 GCA_038529195.1 Cyanobacteria bacterium J06600_6 | reverse complement strand
GATTCCCGTTACTTTCCTCACGGCTTACCATACTCTCTGTTATCTGGGAGAAATTTCACCAGGAAAACGAGTACTAATTCATAGTGCTGCGGGGGGCGTCGGACAAGCTGCAATCCAGTTAGCGCAAGCAGCAGGGGCAGAAATATTTGCTACCGCCAGTACGGGTAAATGGGACTATCTTCAATCCCTGGGAGTTAAGCACATTATGAACTCCCGCAATCTAGATTTTGTAGAGGAGATTAAGCAAGTTACTAATGGGGAAGGGGTAGATATTATTCTCAATTCCCTCTCAGGTGAGTTTATCCCCGCCAGCCTATCAGTATTAAAAGCTGATGGTTGTTTTTTAGAAATCGGTAAATTAGATATCTGGAATAAATTACAGGTACAGCAGCAATTACCCGATACGAAATATCACATCATAGACATGGTTGAATTGTGCCGACAACAACCAAACTTAATCCAGTCAATGTTAGACCAGTTGATGGCTAAATTTGATCGCCGTCAGTTACAGCCTCTACCCAAGAAAGTATTTGCCTTACCCCAAGCCGTAGAGGCTTTTCGCTATCTCCAGCAAGCCAAGCACATCGGCAAAGTAGTTGTTACTCCTGAATTAACGCTAGATGCCAATGGTACATATTTAATAGCTGGTGGTTTAGGCGGCTTGGGTATCTTAACCGCACATTGGTTAGCCAAAAAAGGTGCGAAGAATTTACTGTTGTTAGGTAGAAGCAAACCATCTCAATACGCCCAACAAGAAATAGCAAAACTAGAACAACAGGGCGTAATAGTTAACGTCATCCAAACCGACATCACCAACTATGATGCTTTAAAACAAATCCTTACCTCTCGTAATTTAATTTCTCCACCCGCCTCCCCTGCCTCCTCCGCTCCCATACGGGGTGTAATCCATGCTGCTGGTATTCTCGATGATTCTGCTATTCAAAACATAACGTGGCAGCAAATGGAAAATGTTTTACAGCCAAAAGTTACTGGCGCGTGGAATTTGCACAATCTAACCAAAAATAACAACTTAGACTTCTTTATCCTTTTCTCTTCGGCTGTATCCTTATTAGGTTCACCTGGGCAAGCCAATCATGTTGCTGCAAATACATTCCTAGATAACTTGGCACATTACCGTCATTCCCTTGGTTTACCCGCCATGAGTATCAATTGGGGAACTTGGTCAAATATCGGCGCAGCAGCCCAAAAACAGGCAGATACTCGCATGAGCCAATTAGGGGTAAATGCGATCGCGCCAGAACAAGGAATAGCCATTTTAGAACAGTTATTTTTAGCCTACATGCGGCTTAAGCCTTTGTCTGCTTCCCCCGCTCCCTCCGCTTCCACTGCCCAAATAGGAGTGGTCAATATAGATTGGACTAAATTCTTACAGCAAGGGCAATTTTCCTCTTTCTTTAACGAGTTCAAGCAATCTTCGCCACAAAAGCAAGTAGCGCAGATAAATCTCCAGGATGAATTAAATAAAGCTACTTCTACGGAAAGGCGATCGCTTTTACTCGATGCTCTACGTGCTGAATTAGCCAGGGTATTAGGTTTTCGAGCCTCAGAGTTGGATAGCAAAATAGGATTTTTCGATTTAGGAATGGATTCCTTAACGGCGATCGAATTTAAAAATCGTTTACAAGATAGCATTGATTTTTCTTTACCTTCTACTGTCGCGTTTGACTATCCCAACCTAGAAGCTTTGGGAGATTATATTTTGGACAAAATGTTCCCCGAAATAGATGAGTCTCAAGATAGCGAAGAAGCAGATATTGCCGATTTACTTGCAGCAGAATTAGCAGCAATGGAGGAAGGATAATCATGAATACTCCAAAACCAGATTACAAAGTCTTGATGCAGAAAGCATTAGCGGAAATTAAAGACTTAAGATCTCAACTGCAACAAGAGCAAGCAAAAGATCGAGAACCGATCGCTATTATTGGTATGGGTTGCCGTTTTCCTGGTGGTGCAAATTCTCCAGAATCCTTTTGGGATTTATTAGTTAATGGTATTGATGCTATTTCCCAAGTACCTAGCGATCGCTGGAATATTGAAGATTATTACGACGGCGATCCAGCTACTCCAGGTAAAATGAACGTTCGCTATGGTGGTTTTGTTGAAGGTTTAAAAGAATTTGATGCCGACTTTTTTGGTATTTCTCCTCGCGAAGCTAGCAGCCTCGATCCGCAGCAGAGATTGCTCTTAGAAGTTACCTGGGAAGCATTAGAAAGGGCGGGAATTGTACCTCATACAGAAGAGAGTAAGAACACTGGAGTATTCATCGGCATTAGCAGTAGTGACTATTCTCAACTTTTGCTAGAAAGGGATGACACCGAAATTGACGCTTATTTAGCCACGGGAAATTCTCATAGTACCGCAGCAGGCAGAATATCCTATTTACTCGGTTTTACAGCCCCTAGTATGGCAGTGGATACCGCCTGTTCTTCTTCTTTAGTAGCAGTACATTTAGCCTGTAAAAGCTTACGCGACAATGAGTGCAATATTGCCGTTACGGGAGGAGTACATCGACTGATTATTCCCGAATTTACGATTAACTTCTCTCAAGCTCGAATGTTAGCCTCTGACGGGCGTTGTAAAACCTTTGATGCTGCTGCGGATGGCTTTAGTCGTGGAGAAGGCTGCGGAATGATAGTACTTAAAAGGTTGACTGATGCCGAAAAAGATGGCGATCGCATTTTAGCTGTTATTAAAGGTTCGGCAGTTAATCAAGACGGTAGAAGTAGTGGTTTAACCGTACCGAATGGGGTATCCCAGCAAACAGTAATTCGTCATGCATTAGCAAATAGCGGTGTAAAAGCCCAGGAGATTAGCTATATTGAGGCACACGGTACGGGGACATCTTTAGGCGATCCGATTGAGATTACGGCGCTAGGAGAAGTATTTAAGAGAAATAGTACTAATCCTTTATTATTAGGTTCGGTTAAAACCAATATCGGTCATCTAGAAGCTGCTGCGGGTATTGCTGGCTTGATTAAAGTCGTCCTCAGCTTACAACACGAACAAATTCCACCCCACTTACATTTCAACCAGCCCAACCCCTATATCGACTGGGATAACGTCGGCGTTGATGTCGTCAGTCAGGGTAAAGAGTGGCAAGAAGATAAGTTGCGTGTGGCTGGTGTAAGCTCTTTTGGATTTAGTGGTACAAATGGGCATTTAATTATTGGGGATGCAGATATTTCTGTTAGGGCAGAAGGCAGAGGGCAGAAGGCAGAGGGTACAAAGGCATTAGCCGCATGCAGGCAGAGGGCAGAAAGGAAGAGAGATTTTCATCTATTAACTTTATCTGCAAAAAACGAACCAGCATTAAAAGATTTAATCAAACAATATCAAAGTTATTTATCTTCCCCCGCTTCTATTTCTATAAAAGATATTTGTTATACAGCCAGCGTAAAGCGATC
>JBCBEA010000512.1:0-3427 GCA_038529195.1 Cyanobacteria bacterium J06600_6 | reverse complement strand
CGACTATGTAAAATCACCTTAGCAGCACCCGCATAATCGGCAGTGGCAATGCAGTGGTAGTAAGCTTCGAGAGCCGTTAATCCAGACTGAATGTTATCAATTCTGGTAATACTCTGGGTGAAAAAATTGGCGATCGCTGACTGTGCCTGACACCAATCTGCGGAATTAGACTGCAATCTTAACTTCGCTTCCGCCTGTACCATTGGGTGTAGCCAGTACTGACCCCGATCGAACTCCAGTAGAGAACGATTGCGCAGAGACTTAATCACTCTTCTGGGTCTAGCGGAATCCCAAAGCAAAGATAAAACTCCTTGCAGAGATATGGTCGCAACATCCTGGTAACGATAGCACCCCAAGCGACACAGTAGCTGATAGGCTTGTGGATCTAGCTGCTGGAGACGATTAAATTGACTAGCAACTAAATTAGTTAAATCAGTTTCGATGAGAGGATCGTGGCGGTTTTCCTGCCAATATAAGCTCAAATCCCCTTCATAATCTTCCCGTACAATGCCACACAGCATCCCCATTGCCTTGGCATTACCACCGTAAGTATGGTGAATCTCGGTTAATACTTGCTCAGAATCAATTTGGTGAGCTGCAAAATATTGTCCCCAGGCGTTTAGATTCAAACCCGTCAAGCGATAATGCTCTAAATCTAGATCTGCTTCGCAAAGGCGATCGCGACTAGTAATAATGGTAGTAGACTGTACTTTAGAATCACCTAAAATGCGCAACAGTTCGAGATAGTTACGATGATCGGCAATAAATCTGCCGTTTTTATCCAAAGCAGGCTCAAGATTATCAATTAAAATTCCGATTGACTGCTGTTCCAAGCAGCGTTTAAGACGGGCTAAGGTTACCCCAAATTCCTTCCCCGAATCCTCATGCAAATCTCGCTGTAGCCACTCTTCTACAACCGAAGCCACGGCGACAATATTAATCGTTTCCTTTGCCATTAAAACTTCCAAACTGCGATCGCAGCCTAGATGAGCCAGAAACTGCTGCGCTAGGGTGGTTTTGCCGACTCCACCTTCTCCCTGAAGGACAATAATTTTATGACCGCGAGCGACTAAAGCCTGTAAATTGGCGATCGCTGACTGTCTACCAACAAAATTAGGTTTTTCGACTGTCGGAGAATAGTCTGTAGCCTGAACTATGGCAATATCAGCCTGAGATTCGGCTACTAACTGTAGCTGTCTGTTAACCACACTCCGCAGATTGCTTTTTGTCACCTTTGCCTCCCAAACCTGGGAGAGTAATTTCCACAGCAAAGAACCAGTATCTTTGGCATGACCTTCTGTACAGCCATACAAATCAGCAATTTCCCCATACTTTCGTCCCGCTAAAACATTTGTAATAACAGCCTGTTGTAAATCAGTTAGGTGTTTGTCCGTGTGGTGATATACAGCTTTATTTACCAATACCAAGGCTGCTTCAACATTCATAGCTTATGGCGTTTTAGCTCAAAGACACTACAAAAACTTTTGCTAGAACCATTATGAACCAAATAAATCAGGACTATGAATCTAGTCAGGCTATTTGATGAGCGATCGCCATTGAATCTTTCAAAAACCCTGAATAACTATCGGCTTTAGGACAACTATTTGCTAAATTAAGAAATTCGATTAATAGCAAAAGTAAAGCTAGTTCACAATAAGGGTTATGTATAACTACACTATTATTGGTGGTGGAATTGTTGGTTTGTCTACGGCAATGGCGTTGAGCCAGCGATTTCCTAGCGCTAAGATCGCTTTATTAGAAAAAGAAGCAGCCTGGGCAAGTCACCAAACAGGACATAACAGCGGTGTAATTCATTCGGGAATTTACTATAAGCCTGGCAGTTTCAAAGCTAAACTGTGCCAACAGGGTAATCGCTCAATGGTAGATTTTTGCCAGCAGCACAATATTTCCTATCGTGTATGTGGCAAGGTAATTGTCGCTACAGAACCCCACGAACTACCTTTACTTGATAATCTTTATGAGCGGGGTTTGGCTAATCAACTCGAATTAAAAAAGCTGAGTGCCGAACAGGTACAGGAAATTGAACCTCATGTAAGCTGTTTAGCGGGTATTCGCGTCAAATCGACGGGAATTGCAGATTATAAGCAAGTTTCTCTTAAGTATGTCGATATAGCGCGATCGCAGGGAGTAGAACTATTTAAAAATACTCGTGTTTTAGATCTAGAAGCCAGAACCGATAGCTATATCATCAAAACTAGTCAAGGCGACTATCAAACCGAGTTTCTAATTAACTGCGCGGGCTTATATAGCGATCGCATTGCCGAATTAGCCCAGGTCAAACCACCTGCAAAGATCGTTCCTTTTCGTGGCGAATACTACGAATTAACCCCTGAAAAACGATATTTAGTTAACGGCGCAATCTATCCTGTACCTAATCCTAATTTTCCTTTCCTCGGCGTACATTTTCATCCCATTGTCGATGGTAGAGTTCATGCGGGTCCGAATGCAGTACTGGGTTTCAAACGCGAAGCCTATAACAAGTTTGATTTTGACCTCAAGGAATTTATCGAAACTATTACCTATCCTGGATTTTGGAAGCTGGCAGCAAAATATCCCAAAGATGGCATGGCAGAAATGATCCGTTCTTACAGCAAGGCGATCTTTGTTCGTAGCCTGCAAAGACTCATTCCCGCAGTAGCAGCCCAAGATATAGTACCTAGCCCCGCAGGAGTGAGAGCGCAGGCTTTAAAGATTGATGGTTCGATGGTAGACGACTTCTTATTTATCAGTCGCGATCGCGCTCTTCATGTTTGCAATGCTCCATCTCCCGCAGCTACGGCTTCGATCGAGATCGGCAAGGAAATTGTCGCACAAATTGATTGATTCAGTGTAAATGTATTTTTAAATAAATTTATCGAGTAATTAAAAATAATTTATTATACTTGTACAGTTAGTAAGACAAGTATGAATAATGAAGATAGTAACTTTTACTGAAGCAAGAAACAAGCTTAAATATGTTCTGGATAGAGTAATTGAAGATGCTGATTACACTATAATTACCCGTCGCGATGCTGATGATGCAGTAGTCGTATCTTTAGACTATTTCAATAGCTTGTTGGAAACAGTTCATTTATTGAAGTCTCCTGCTAACGCTGCTCATTTAGAACGTTCTATTGCTCAATACAAACAGGGACAGATAACAGAACGAAATTTGTTGGATGAGTAAACGTATATTAGCCTGGACTGATGAGGCTTGGGATAGTTATGTCTATTGGCAAACGCAAGATAAGAAGACGCTGAAAAGAATTAATAAAATAATAAAAGCAGCTAAAAGCGATCCTTTCAGGGGTATTGGTAAGCCCGAACCTCTGAAAGAAAACCTAGCGGGATTTTGGTCACGCCGTATTGACGATAGCAATCGTTTTGTTTATGCAGTAAGCTTACTGCATAAACAAAACGATTGCTA
>JBCBEA010000511.1:0-3436 GCA_038529195.1 Cyanobacteria bacterium J06600_6 | reverse complement strand
TAGGAATCAGCGAAGCAGAATAGGTACGACGACCATTTTTATCAGTCTCTGCCTTGTAATAAACTCCAGGCGATCGCACAATTTGATTGACGATTACTCGCTCCGCGCCGTTGATAATAAACGTCCCGCGATCGGTCATTAACGGCAGGTCACCGACAAAAACCTCCATCTCCTTGATTTCACCGCTTTCTTTATCAATTAAGCGGGTGGGAACATAAACCTGTACGTTATAGGTACTGTCACGACGCTTTGCCTCTTCCATGGAGTACTTCGGCTCTTTTAGGCGATAATTCTCGCCCATGAAGTGCAGCTCAAACTTACCCGTGTAGTCAGTAATCGGCGAAAAACTATTGAGTTCCTCAATTAATCCCTCTTCCAAAAACCAGCGAAAGCTAGAACGCTGAATCTCAATCAAGTCTGGTAGCAGATTATAAGTTAAGTTAGTCATGAAGATGATAGTTGTACTATGTTTTACTGATTCGGCTGGTTGGTTTTCCTACTTCAACAGAGAACTTGATCGCATTGGGTAATGGGTAAACAAAGATAACGTAGGGAAAGGCTAATATTTGATTATGTATTTAATTTAATTCCGAACAGGCGACAGGCGTTGGCTGTGGTCTGCTCAGCAATAGTTTCTAATGATGTTTCTCTTAGTCGGGCAACATGCTCGGCAACATGAAGCACATAAGACGGCTCGTTAGTTTTACCTCGCTTTGGTACTGGAGCCAAAAAAGGACAGTCCGTCTCCACTAAAAGGCGATCACTTGGTACGGTCTTTGCTGCTGCTTGAACCTGCTTGGCACTTTTAAAGGTGACAATTCCACTGTAGCTAATATAAAACCCTAAATCTAAAAACCATTTAGTTTCTTCAATATTTCCGCCCCAACAGTGCATTACGCCTCTTACAGACCCATAATTTTGCTGAAACTCTTTGATTACTTCTTTGAGCTTCAGGGCTGCATCGCGACAGTGAATAATTACGGGCAAATCTAGCTGATGAGCTATCTTTAGCTGCTGTTGAAAAACTGCAATTTGCTCTTGATAATTATTAGCTTTGAAAAAGTCTAAACCCGTCTCCCCAATCGCCACAACGCGAGCATCGGATTTGACCAGATCAACGATTTCCTGCGCAGTCTGTTCCTGCCACTTGTCAACATCTAGAGGATGTAATCCAATTGCAAATGACAATTCAGGGAAACGATCCGCAATGGACTGTATTCCCTGAAATTCAGTAGGTTCTACGCATGAATGTACAAGATGAGCCACACCTGCTGACTGCCAACGCTGTCTTAACGAGGATAAATTCCCCTGAAAAACATCAAAGTTGATGTGAACATGGGTATCTATTAACTGCATTTATACTTGGTGTATTGCTTGGTTATACTAATGGCTCTTAACGTTTTAAGAATGTGTCTATTTAAAACATATTGAAAGACTGATAGTGCCCTCTACCATCTACAAAGTGACTATGGGACTCTTAGTTTCGAGCAGTAGCTTCTAAGCAGCGGTAGCTTGCTTCAGCACTCTTGCAATTCGCGCTTTTTTTCTAGCACCGTTATTTCGGTGAAGGACTTTACGCTTAACAGCCTTATCTATTTTGCTGTAAGCTGCTGACATAGCTTGATTGACAGCTTCCATATTTTCAGAAGTTGGCTCGGCTGTGTAACTTTCTACCGCGCTAAAATACTTTTTAGTTAGAGTTCTAAGAGAAGACTTGTAAGCCTTGTTGCGTAGTCGATTGCGCTCTGATGTTTTGATGCGTTTGATTGCTGATTTAGAGTTAGCCACAGTTTTTTAAACGAAATTGCTTTAGTTAAAGAGTTAATTCTGGAATTACACATAGAATTGGATTCTACAGTGTAGCAACGTTTTTTGCTTTCTGTCAACTACACTCGTAACGTTATCTTAACCATAGTAAATTAGCAGCTAAGCATAAGATTCACGTTAAGCTGTGAAAATAGTGGTTTTCTCACTGTAAAGATTTATATAATAGACCTGGAAGTAAAAGCTCACTTCCGTATAAAAGCTCAACATGGATATGGGAATCTCGATGCTGCGAATAATCGATCGGCAAACTGAGGCACAGAATGAACTGAAGCGAATTAGCGATCGCAACAATGGTGATGATGTTCGATCTCAAGAAATAGTTGTCAGAGAAATCGTTACTAATGTCAAGCAGAATGGCGACCTTGCTCTCTTAGAATATACTGAAAAGTTTGATCGGCAGGTTTATAGCGCTGACCAGCTTCGAGTCAGAGGCTCAGAGTTAGATGCTGCCTACCAGCAGATTTCAAAGGATCTGTTGAGTGCAATTCAGATCGCCTGCCAAAAAATTGAGAGTTTCCATCGTCAGAGAGTTCCCAAATCCTGGGTTAAGTTTGAAGAGCAAGAAGTGGTTCTTGGCAAGCGGTATACTCCTGTAGATCGAGCGGGGCTTTATGTTCCTGGGGGAAGAGCTTCTTATCCCAGTACGGTTTTAATGAATGCAATTCCTGCTAAAGTTGCTCAAGTTCCACGCATCGTTATGGTTACGCCTCCTGGTCAAGATGGGAAAATTAATCCCGCCGTTTTAGTTGCAGCACAGGAAGCTGGAGTCGAGGAGATTTATCGTGTTGGGGGCGCGCAAGCGGTAAGCGCCTTAGCCTATGGGACCGAGACTATTCCTAAGGTTGATGTGATTACGGGACCAGGAAATATTTACGTTACCCTGGCGAAAAAAATGGTTTATGGGACTGTGGGGATTGACTCTTTGGCAGGACCTTCTGAAGTTTTAGTAATTGCCGATGAAAATGCCAACCCTGTGTACGTTGCAGCCGACCTGCTTGCCCAGGCGGAACATGATCCCATGGCAGCTTCTATTCTCATTACCAATAGCCCAGAGCTGGCACAGCAAGTACAGACAGAGGTCACTAATCAGCTAGCAAACCATCCTCGTAAAGTTCTTACCGAAAAAGCGATCGCCCACTATGGCTTGATTGTAGTAGTAGATTCTCTGGCAGAGGCTGCCGAGCTGTCTAATTTATTTGCTCCAGAACATTTAGAACTAGAAATTGCCGAGCCTTGGGATTTAATTGAGCAGATACGCCATGCAGGAGCCATCTTTATTGGCAGTATGACTCCTGAAGCCACAGGAGATTATTTGGCAGGTCCTAACCACACCTTACCCACATCAGGAGCTGCTCGTTATGCTTCAGCCTTGGGAGTAGAAACTTTTATGAAGCACTCTAGCTTAATTCAATATTCTTCAACCGCACTGAAACAAATGTCTAGCACGATTCAGATTCTAGCTCAGGCTGAAGGTTTGCCCTCTCATGCGAATTCAGTGAAATTTAGAACGGAATAAGGGTCTGGCTTGAAAAGTTAACTTATAGACGGGCAAAAATTAAATTTGATTTCGTCTGACACGGATAGGAGTTCTACAAGGTGGGCTAAAAAG
>JBCBEA010000510.1:0-3440 GCA_038529195.1 Cyanobacteria bacterium J06600_6 | reverse complement strand
GTTGAAAGAAAGTTTGGCGCAAGTTCTAGTTAATAAGACTAAGATTTAGAAAATAAGTGAAGCGATCGCCTTTTCGCAATCTTCTGCCCTTTGTAATTTAGCTTAGTTGATTTCCAGACTGACAGAGACTTAGATAGAATCGGGCGATCGCTTTAAAATAGTGGAGATACTTTTTGCTTGATTATCAAATCCTTTTTTACTGTCATAGTAAACTGCCTTGAGCTCTAGGCGATCTTGAAGAAATTTGCTTCAAGATCGCTCGGTGTCATTTCAAAGCACTTTCAGCCTGAGCGTAATTTCTTGATAATTGCTACGTAAATGTCTTAGTTAGCAGCTAACTTTTCCTTGTCTGGAGTAGGGGTTGTAGCTTCTTGAGGTAAGGGACCTAACTTTACACCGTCAGGATAGTATTCCCAACCATCTTTAATTTTAATTTCCTCATCCCAGGGTAGCTTGTATTTACCTTCTGCTAAGTCCTGTACCCAAGTCAGATAGTTGGCACGTTCTCCACCTGGTTGTCCAACATATCCTCTGCATCCAAGATTGAAGACGTTATTTTCAAGTGCCCAATTCTTCCTTGCCTCATCTACTAAACGAGGGAATAGCTCCGCTGTAACAATTTCCCAAGGATTGCGATGTCCCTGTTGAATGACGTTGCCATCATAATTACAAACAGTACCTTCTCCAAAATAGTAGAAGACCTCATCATAACCAGCTAGGTTGACAGAGAGCGTGTACATTAGATTCTGCCAAGCATTCGTACGATTTGTCCAAATCCATTGATCGTTAACTTGAGTCGAGTAGCCAGAGATCCGAATATAAACATTACAACCTTTGTATGCTGCTTCCCTTGCTAACTCTGGGAACATCCCATCATGACAAATACAAACCGCAAGTTTTGATCCTTTTGGTCCGTCACACACTGGCATGCCATAGTTTCCGGGATACCAGGGTTCGATCGGAACCCATGGCTGAAGCTTACGATAATGCAGCGCAATCTCGCCTTCATCATTAATGATGATTGCTGTGTTAAACGGTGGTAGACCTTCTACATCGTTCTTTTCCATTAAGGAGAAAACTCCCCAAATTTTGTTCCTAACACAGGCTTTGCGAAACTCATCAATCTCTGGACTATCGATTGTTAACAGCATTTCGTCATACGTCCAGATTTTTGTATTCAGCCCTTGGGTAGAATACTCGGGAAAAACAATTAAGTCTAAACCCGGATAACCTGCTCTGGTATTATCTACCGTTCTACATATCTGTTTAACCTGCGTTTGAATATCTTGGGGTCCTTTGATTACCGGAACAGGGTATTGAATCATTGCAACCAACAAAGATTCCGACCACGAACTAACACTGCCAGTACTTGCCATGCTTTTACTCTCTAGGTTTTAGTTTTACAGAAGAAATCGTCGCAGCAAACTTTTGCACAGTTGAATCGCTGCAATTTAATGAATCGATGATAGGTGTTGTAAGCCCTACAAACATGACATTACAACGGCTTTCTAAAGGATATCTGTATAGGCAAGTACATTTATGATAATCGTTATCATTCTCTTTTTGAAGTTGGTTGATTACTTCATTAAAGAATAGAAAACTAATTCTATCTATAGCTCATTTCAGTGAGTTTTATCTGATCTTAGAGAACTAGCTACAGCAGAGAATTACAATTTTTTATCGCCACATTAAAGCTACTTGTTTGGCGAAATAAGTCAGAATTAAATCTGCCCCTGCTCGTTTCATACTGGTAAGTGTTTCTAAAACTACTTGCTTTTCATCAATCCAACCTTGTTGTGCAGCAGCTTTAACCATCGCATATTCACCACTGACGTTATAGGCAGCAACGGGTAAGTTGGTATACTCCTTAACGCGACGAATGATATCTAGGTAAGCTAAAGCTGGTTTGACCATAACCATGTCTGCACCTTCAGCAATATCTAAGGCTACTTCCTTTATTGCTTCTTGACTGTTAGCAGGATTCATTTGATAGGTTTTTTTGTCGCCAAAGTTCGGGGCTGATTCTAAAGCATCACGGAAGGGACCATAATAAGCTGAAGCGTATTTAGCAGAATAAGCTAAAATTCCCACATCGAAGTAACCAGCAGCATCTAAACCCCGACGAATTGCTCCCACTCTACCATCCATCATATCGGAAGGAGCTACTATGTCTGCTCCTGCTTCTGCCTGAGAGACTGCTTGTTTGACCAGCACTTCTACGGTTTCATCGTTAAGTATTTTTCCATCTTCAACTATGCCATCATGACCATAGGTAGAAAAAGGATCGAGTGCCACATCGGTAATGACGGTAATTTCGGGAATTTCTTGCTTAATTGCTTTGATAGTACGCTGCACTAAACCATCAGGATTATAGCTTTCTGTACCTGCGTTATCTTTCTTGTCCATAGAAATCAGAGGAAAAAGAGCGATCGCATTTATCCCCAAACTAGCAGCATCGGCTATTTCCTTCAGTAGTAAATCGAGGGAATAACGATAGATTTCTGGCATCGAAGGAATTTCTTCTTGCTTGTCTTCTCCTTCCATGACAAACACGGGATAAATTAAATCGTTAACTGTTAACTGGGTTTCCTGCACCATGTTTCGCAAAGATGCAGTGCGACGGAGACGACGAGGACGATTGGTTAAATGTTGATTGGTAGAAGTCATAAAATGCGATCGCGTGCTCTAGATTAAAAGATTAATTAAATCGATTTTAATATAATGATAATCATTATCAAAAAATAATTTGACAATTTTTAGCATATTTAAGGCGATCGCTTGTTCTGGAAAATCACGAGGCTTAATCTAAAAATAATCCTTTCTCACAGACAGATCGATGTCTTGAAACATAGCGACAAATTTTTGTAACACCGGAGGAATATCAAGGGAACGCCAAGCTACTGCAAATTCCAATTGCATTGACGAATCTTGTATTGGTTTGCAAACCAAATCTTGAGCGATCGCTTTTTGCAAACCTTTGGGAATAAAGGTGATGCCGATTCCTGCTGCTACCAGACAGATACGACTTTGATGGCTATTTACTTCTTGGACAATCTCAGGTTTAAATCCAGCTTGATGACACAATTTCAGAAATTCATCATAAAGAAAAGGACCTTCTACGCGAGGATGCAAGATCAAAGACTCTGGTTTTAAATCTATTAATGATAATGACTCTATAGCAGTCAGAGGATGATTTCGGGGTAATACTGCTACAAATTCTTCTGCCAAAAGTGGATAAAGTTCCAAACCACGATCGTCAATGGGAGGATGCAGAAATCCTAAATCGATTTCTTTATTGTTAATTGCTGTAACTTGCGCCTCTGTAGAAAGTTCCAACATTTCCACTTCTACTTGAGGATAGCCCGCTTTAAAATGTCGAATTAACTCGGGTAACACTGTGTAAGTAGCTGTTGTAGTAAAGCCAATTGTTAATTTGCCTA
>JBCBEA010000509.1:0-3446 GCA_038529195.1 Cyanobacteria bacterium J06600_6 | reverse complement strand
GCCAACTACACCAATTTTTGCTCCTTGCCAGTTGCGTACAAAGTCGCCAACAGCTTTGAAACCGTGAGGATTATGAGCATAGTCGAGCAGTACCTGATAGTTCTTAAGCTCAAACATATTCATTCTGCCAGGAGTTTGTTCTGCGGACATCTGGAAGGTTCTCACCCCCTGACGTATCTTCTCAATATCAACTCCTTGAGCAAAGGTTGCCAGACAGCTAGCCAAAGCATTGGCAATCATAAATGGTGCAGTCCCACCCATGGTCATGGGCATGTTAACCGCTTTCTCCACTCTAAGAGTCCATTTACCTTCCAGGATGGAAAGATAGCCATTCTCATATACTGCTGCCAGTCCATTACGACGGGCATGTTCAATAATAATGGGATTATCGGGATTGAGAGAAAAATAAGCTACTTTACAGTTAACCTTATCTGCCATGGCTGCGACGAGAGGATCGTCCGCATTGAGGATCGCATAGCCTTCTGCCTTAACTGTTTCGGCAACTACTCCCTTAACCTTTGCCATCTGTTCGATGGTATCAATACCCCCCAAACCTAAATGATCCGCAGCGACGTTTAAAACTACGCCAATATCACAGCTATCAAAAGCTAGTCCAGAACGCAGAATTCCCCCCCTGGCTGTCTCTAACACGGCAACTTCTACGGTCGGATCTCTGAGGATTGCCCCTGCGCTATAAGGACCCGTATTGTCTCCCTGTTCGACTAAATATTCCTGAATATAAATGCCGTCAGTAGCGGTAAAGCCAACAACTTTGCCAGTTTGCCGATAAATATGCGCCGTGAGGCGTGTGGTGGTAGTCTTACCGTTGGTTCCTGTAATTGCCACAATGGGAATGCGACTAGGAGCCTGTTCGGGGAACAGCATTTCCAAAACAGAAGCGCCAACGTTGCGGGGTAGTCCTTGGCTTGGGGCTGCATGCATTCTAAAGCCAGGGGCAGCGTTAACCTCGACAATTACGCCTTTAGTTTCTGTAAGGGGCTTACTGATATCAGAAGTGACAATATCAATTCCGGCAATATCTAGACCAATAATTTTTGCTACCCTTTGAGCCAGCCAGATATTACGCGGGTGAATTTCATCAGTGCGATCGATCGCCACACCTCCCGTACTTAAATTAGCAGTGGCGCGGAGATAGGCTATCTCGCGGTTAGGCAAGACCGAACTAAGCTTGTAACCCTGTTTTTTGAGCACGTTTTCAGCCGTGCGATCAACCACAATTTTAGTTAATACATTATCGTGTCCATTACCTCGTTTGGGGTCTTGGTTGGTTATTTCGATTAGCTCTTTGACGGTGTTCTTTCCGTTGCCAACCACGTGAGCGGGGACTCTCTCGGCGACGGCGACAACTTTGCCGTTGATTACCAGCACGCGATGATCGTTGCCCTGATAGTATTGTTCGATAATTACCGAACGAGTTTTGGATGCCTGACTTGCTAGATCGTATGCCGATTCCGCTTCTTCTAGACTGTTAATATTAATTGTAATTCCGCGACCATGATTGCCATCCAGTGGTTTAATAACGATGGGAAAACCGCCGACATCAGCGATCGCATTTTCAATTTCGTCTAGGTATTCAATTACAGTTCCCTTCGGGACTGGTACACCAGCATTACTGAGGATATTTTTGGTTCCTTCTTTATCACAGGCAAGCTCGACCGCCAAAATACTAGTATTGTTGCTTAATGTCGCCTGAATTCGCTTCTGCCTAGCCCCATAGCCCAGCTGTAACATAGCTCTGGCACTCAACCACATCCAGGGAATCTTTCTCGCTTCGGCTTCTTTAATAATCGTTTCGGTTGATGGTCCTAAAGCAGTATTAGCGTGGAGTTCGCGCAAATCGTTGAGATCTTGCTCTAGCTCTGGTGCGGGGTACGTTCCTGTGGTTACAATCGATTGACACAGCCTGACGGCGGCCCGCCCTGCATAACGCCCCGCCTGCTCTTCAACATATTCAAAGGCAACATTGAATACTCCTGGAGTAGAAGTCTCTCTGGTACGACCAAAACCGACAGGCATCCCCGCTAATTCTTGCAGCTCGAGGGCAATATGCTCAACGATATGACCCATCAAAGTGCCTTCTTTAATTCTTTCGAGGAAACCGCCACGATGACCCCGAGAACAATGATGTTCAATTAAGCTGGGAAGTACCTGAATTACGCCTTCGTAGAATCCTGGAATTTCGTTAGACATTTTTTCGGTCAACTCTTCTAGAGCTAGCTGCATGACAATTAGCTTGCTACGTCTGATACTCCAGTAGTTAGGACCGCGTAAAGTTTGAGTCTTTAAAATTCGCATGTTTATTGCTGTTTCTGATTGTGGTGCAGCATCAAAGGAGAGTCAAATAATTAGCCCATCATCTCGCTTGAGCTAACGGTCAAACTGTTCCTCATGAACAGTTTTATAAATCCTAAAGGACAAGCTGCTAAAAAATTTACAGCTCTATCGCAGCTATCGGAGAGGCTGATGGCGCTCTAAATCATAACGATCGCCATAACCCAAAACATGCAGCTTAAGGTTGTGCATACTCAAGGGTTGATTACCCAAAGCTTCTTTCTGATTGGAGTAGGACATATCTCTCGCGTCAACAATAGTTACTGCCCCTTTGCCGATCACCCGAATCATACCATCGTTATCGAACATGGCGCAGGTATCTTCGTCAATGCCGATGCCTAATAATTCAGGATGAGCACAAACCGCACTCAAGAGACGAGCTAGACGGTTGCGATTGTAGAAGTGCTGATCGACGAGAACTCCAGGGATAATATCCAAACCCTTTGCCATATCGACTAAAGCACGATTAGGACATTCGGCGCTGCTGCCACCAGAGATCATATGATGACCCATAATGGCTGCTCCAGCACTCGTTCCTGCAAGGCTTATTTCCCGTTTTTGAGCACGCTCGACAATGCGATTCATGAGACTAGTATCCGCCAGCAGTCCGCACAGTCGTAACTGATCGCCACCAGTTAGGAAAATTCCCGTACAGTTTTCGACAAAATTGCGATATTCGCTATCGTCTGCGCCCGAGCGATCGCGTACGTCTAAAACTTTAATTTCTCTTGCACCCATATCGTTGAAGAGACGATAATATCTTTCGCCAATCAGAGTTGGTTCTCTTGAAGCACAGGGAACAATACCGATGATGGCATCTTTCCCTCCAGAACGTTGAAAGAAAGTTTGGAGTATTTCTTTTCCATGTACTTTATCTTCCGCTCCACCAATCACCAAAATAGTATTTTTAGTAGATTGAGCAGCAGAGGTGTATTGGTGGTGAACTTCAGTGTTAATCATAAATTGAGTTAGCGGGCAAGAGAGATATCTCTAACAACAGAGATCCTAGCGACGACTGACACACAGTGACTGTGTCGAAGACTACTTAAATATTCTGAGTTACTCAGAATATTAAGTATAAGTCTGACTGACTC
>JBCBEA010000508.1:0-3448 GCA_038529195.1 Cyanobacteria bacterium J06600_6 | reverse complement strand
TTGATCGATAAAAAAGATATTCGTCATTGGTTTATTCATTGCTGCTATTGTACTTAACTAGTTTGCATAGCGCTATAAATATCTTGATCAATAATGCTGCTTACCAGATGGTGCAGAAAAAGTTTGAAGATATTACTATCGATCAGTTCCAGCGCACAATAGAAACCAATGTTTACGGCTATTTCTATATGGTCAAAGCATGGTCAAAGCTGCTCTATCTCACCTCAGTGAAGGTGATGCAATCATCAATACTGGTAGCGTCGTCGGCAAAATGGGTAAAGGCATGCTGGTAGATTACTCAACCTCCAAAGGTGCAGTTCACACTTTCACCAAATCTCTAGCCTTGAACTTAGGCGATCGCGGAATTCGGGTTAATTCTGTTGTTCCTGGTCCGGTTTGGACACCTAATATTCCTGCAACTATGCCTGTTAAGAAGGTTGGTAATTATGATACTGACGGCATCATGAAACGGGCGGCTCAGCCAGAAGAGTTAGCCCCTGCTTTTGTTTTCTTGGGTTCTTCTGACAGTAGCTTTGTTACGGGTGCACTGTATGACGTGACTGGAGGGCAGCTATCAGCCTAGCAAGAAAATAAATTTGGAAGTGGGGGTAGTTGAACGTGTTGGTATTAGAACAAATTTTCGAGCCACAGATAATAGAAATTTTAGATTCTGAGCCTCAGGATTCATCTAAACTAGCGGGTTTGAGGTACGTGTGGGCGGACAGCTTAGCTATTGTACGGCGCAAGGTAGGTCGGGGATTTAGCTATCTTAATGCCAATGGCGATCGCATTCAGGATCGGGCAGAGATTAAACGCCTCAAAGCTTTGTCTATTCCCCCTGCTTTGACTGATGTCTTTATCTGTGACCTAGCTAACGGTCATTTACAGGCGACGGGTCGAGACCAGAAACGTAGAAAACAATACTTTTATCATCCTCAGTGGCGCAAAATTCGCTCTCAGCATAAATTTAACCGCATGCTGTTGTTTGGGGCTTCTCTACCCTTACTGCGCAAAACTACCGCCCAACACCTGAGTCAGCAAGGCTTATCGAGAACAAAAGTTTTAGCAGCGGTGGTTCAACTATTGGAAACTACCCTAATTAGAGTCGGTAATGACCAGTATGCCAAGCGAAATTGTTCTTTTGGTCTAACCACCTTGCGCGATCGCCACGTAGAAATTAATGGTGACAAGATAAGGTTTGAGTTTCGAGGTAAAAGCGGTGTCGATCATGAAATTGAACTAAGCGATCGCCGATTGGCAAATATAATTAAGCGGTGTCGAGAAATACCTGGCTACGAAATATTTAAGTACTATGATGCTGCGGGAAAAAGGCACTTTATCGAAAGTGCAGACGTCAATGAATATCTACAGCAAATAACTCAACGGGACTTTACGGCAAAAGACTTTCGCACCTGGGCAGGAACCTTACTGGCAGCGATCAGGTTAAAAGAATTAGGAAAATTTGACTCGGAATCGCAGGCAAAATCCAATATTATCGAAGCAATCAAATATACAGCCCTGCAGCTAGGCAACCAACCCGCTACCTGCCGTAAATATTATGTGCATCCAGCAATCTCTCAAGCATATCTTGATGGTTCTTTAATTGAACTAATGTCTGAAACAGAAAACCAAGAGTCGATTCCCAACGGATTAAATCATGAAGAAATCGCCATTCTTGAAATTATCAAACAGGATTTGTCCAACATCTATCAATAGTTATAAACGTTTATAACTATTGATAGATGTTGGACAAATCCTGTTTGATAATTTCAAGAATGGCGATTTCTTCATGATTTAATCCGTTGGGAATCGACTCTTGGTTTTCTGTTTCAGACATTAGTTCAATTAAAGAACCATCAAGATATGCTTGAGAGATTGCTGGATGCACATAATATTTACGGCAGGTAGCGGGTTGGTTGCCTAGCTGCAGGGCTGTATATTTGATTGCTTCGATAATATTGGATTTTGCCTGCGATTCCGAGTCAAATTTTCCTAATTCTTTTAACCTGATCGCTGCCAGTAAGGTTCCTGCCCAGGTGCGAAAGTCTTTTGCCGTAAAGTCCCGTTGAGTTATTTGCTGTAGATATTCATTGACGTCTGCACTTTCGATAAAGTGCCTTTTTCCCGCAGCATCATAGTACTTAAATATTTCGTAGCCAGGTATTTCTCGACACCGCTTAATTATATTTGCCAATCGGCGATCGCTTAGTTCAATTTCATGATCGACACCGCTTTTACCTCGAAACTCAAACCTTATCTTGTCACCATTAATTTCTACGTGGCGATCGCGCAAGGTGGTTAGACCAAAAGAACAATTTCGCTTGGCATACTGGTCATTACCGACTCTAATTAGGGTAGTTTCCAATAGTTGAACCACCGCTGCTAAAACTTTTGTTCTCGATAAGCCTTGCTGACTCAGGTGTTGGGCGGTAGTTTTGCGCAGTAAGGGTAGAGAAGCCCCAAACAACAGCATGCGGTTAAATTTATGCTGAGAGCGAATTTTGCGCCACTGAGGATGATAAAAGTATTGTTTTCTACGTTTCTGGTCTCGACCCGTCGCCTGTAAATGACCGTTAGCTAGGTCACAGATAAAGACATCAGTCAAAGCAGGGGGAATAGACAAAGCTTTGAGGCGTTTAATCTCTGCCCGATCCTGAATGCGATCGCCATTGGCATTAAGATAGCTAAATCCCCGACCTACCTTGCGCCGTACAATAGCTAAGCTGTCCGCCCACACGTACCTCAAACCCGCTAGTTTAGATGAATCCTGAGGCTCAGAATCTAAAATTTCTATTATCTGTGGCTCGAAAATTTGTTCTAATACCAACACGTTCAACTACCCCCACTTCCAAATTTATTTTCTTGCTAGGCTGATAGCTGCCCTCCAGTCACGTCATACAGTGCACCCGTAACAAAGCTACTGTCAGAAGAACCCAAGAAAACAAAAGCAGGGGCTAACTCTTCTGGCTGAGCCGCCCGTTTCATGATGCCGTCAGTATCATAATTACCAACCTTCTTAACAGGCATAGTTGCAGGAATATTAGGTGTCCAAACCGGACCAGGAACAACAGAATTAACCCGAATTCCGCGATCGCCTAAGTTCAAGGCTAGAGATTTGGTGAAAGTGTGAACTGCACCTTTGGAGGTTGAGTAATCTACCAGCATGCCTTTACCCATTTTGCCGACGACGCTACCAGTATTGATGATTGCATCACCTTCACTGAGGTGAGATAGAGCAGCTTTGACCATGCTTTGACCATATAGAAATAGCCGTAAACATTGGTTTCTATTGTGCGCTGGAACTGATCGATAGTAATATCTTCAAACTTTTTCTGCACCATCTGGTAAGCAGCATTATTGATCAAGATATTTATAGCGCTATGCAAACTAGTTAAGTACAATAGCAGCAATGAATAAACCAATGACGAATATCTTTTTTATCGATCAA
>JBCBEA010000507.1:0-3461 GCA_038529195.1 Cyanobacteria bacterium J06600_6 | reverse complement strand
TGTTTATCTCCCCAATCTGGTGGCTCTACTCCCTCGGATTGGGGAGATAAACAGTGTTGGATGAGATTCTTTAAGGATTTTAAATAATTGTCGGCTAATTTATTAACAGTTGAATGATAATGATAGTTTTGGCTGTAAACCCAATTTATTTCCAATTTATTATCTGCGATCGCACTATTTATTTCGATTAAATAACGTCTTTTGCTTAAGGGATTGCGATTATTGCCTGTATCTTCCTTTGCTAAAGCTTTAATGATGGATTCTGATGGTAAAGGCTTTAGTTGACCCAAATAGTTAAAGGCTATTTGAGATGATGGTAATTCTTGTAGCTTCTGTCTAGATTCTGAATTTAAATATTTTAAAATGCCGTAATTAAATCCTCGCTTTTGAGAAGAGCGTAATTGTTCTTTAACTGATTTAATTGTCTTTCCTAAGTCGTGAATATAATCTGTTTGCAATCTGACGGGATAGATATTGGTAAACCAGCCGATAGTACGAGACAGATCGATATTTTCTGGGATATTCCCTCGCCCATAATTTTCTAAGTCTAACAGTAATTCTTTGGATGTTGTCCAGGAATAGAAGCTTTGTAGTAATGCAGTTAGTAAGATATCTTCAACATTAGTGTTGTAAGTTTTAGATACTTTAGTAAGTAAGGAATCTGTACTGGCTTCATCCAGAGATATAGATACTTGTCCGATGGAGGCAGCAGTGTTGTCATCGTCTCGATCGCTTTTATCTACAGGAATGGGTGTAATTACCTGACGATTTAACCAGTAATCTAACTCCGATTTAATATCTATTTTCTGTGCGTATTGCTCTAAAGTTTCTCCCCAATGTTTATAAGATGTTGTTTTAGGCGGAAGCTGTAAGGATCGATCTTCCTGTAACTGTTGATAGGCGATCGCAATATCCTCCAAGAGAATGCGCCAGGAGACACCATCTACTACTAAATGATTAATAATTAGTAACAGGCGATCTTGTTTCCCATTCGCTAATTTAAATAAAGCACCAGTAATCAACTTACCTTGAGTGATATCTAAACTAGTTTGTAATCGATCGCCAGTATCAGTAATGGCTTGAGCAAATTCTCCCTCCGATTCACTCAAATCGACGGTAACAAACTCTACATCGGCAACCGTCCCTAAATTAAACTGCGTCCAACCAGAATCACTGCGATCAAAGCCCATTCTCAAAGCATCGTGATGGAATGCTAAATAATTTAAAGCTTGCTGTAAGTAATCGGAATTGAGATCGGGAACAACCTCTAACAAGACAGCCTGATTATAGTGACTAAAATTAATTAAATCTTGCTCAAAAAACCAATGCTGAATTGGAGTTAAAGGTACTTCCCCTGTGACTAAACCTTGTTCCGCATTAATAGACTGATTTTCTTCAGATACTGCTGCTAATTCGGCAATAGTTTGATATTGAAATAGCTGTTTAGGAGTTAAAGTCAATCCCGCTTGCCTGGCTCGAGCGATAATCTGGATACTGAGGATAGAATCACCCCCCAGTTCAAAAAAGTTATCTTCGACTCCAATCTTTTTTACGTTTAATATCTCCTGCCAAATTTTAGTGAGGATACGCTCTTTAGCTGTACGAGGTTCGATTATTTCCTGTTCTCGATTTTCTGGATCGGGAATGATTAAAGCTGCGCGGTCTATTTTGCCATTGGGAGTTAGGGGAAAACGATTTAAAGTTACAAAATTCCCAGGAATCATATAGCTGGGTAGTCTGTCTCGTATATAAGAGCGCAAAATTGGGGAAGCAGTGGGAGTAGTGGGCGCAGGAGACGCTGGGGGAGTAGGAGAATTATCTAAAATAAGGTAGGCAATCAAACGTTCATTGTGGGCAATGACTAACGCGGATTCAACTATAGGATGGCTGGTTAATACCGCCTCAATTTCTCCTAACTCAATTCGATATCCGCGAATTTTAATCTGATTGTCTAGTCTACCCAAGTATTCAATTGTACCGTTGGGGAGATATTTAGCGCGATCTCCTGTTTTGTAGAGCAGGGAAGCGGAGGAAGCATTAGAACTTCTGACTTTATGCGTTTGCGAAGCAAGTCCAAAGGACTCAGCGGTATCCTTTAGGACTGCCTTCTGCCTGCATGCGGACACACGAATGTCCTTTGCGCCCTCTGCCTTCTGCCTACATGCGGCACGGACGCTTTGCGTCCCAGTCGTAGACGATCTGCGCCTTTGGCGCTGTGCCTTTGTGCCTTCAAAAAAAGGATTCGGGATAAACCTTTCGGCAGTTAATTCTGGTTGCTGTAGATAACCGCGAGCAACACCACTCCCCCCAATATATAGCTCGCCTGGGATGCCAACGGGTACGGGTTGGAGGTACTCGTCCATAATATAAAGCTGAGTATTGGCAATAGGATTACCGATAGGAATTTGATTGTTTGATAATCTTTCTCGGGGGACTTCATAGGTGCAACATCCAACTACTGTTTCTGTGGGACCATATTCGTTGATAAACTGGGTATCTGGGGCGCGTTTTTGCCAATAGGCGATCGCATCATTAGTAAGAGCTTCTCCACCAATAATGAATGTCTGGGCCGGTTTGACGGTTGCTTCACTCTCGGATAAGCTGGCAACTGCTTTAAGATGAGCGGGAGTAAGTTTGATCGCGCTGTAGTTACTATTGGAATTGAGGACATCTTTGAGGGTTTCTAATTCATTGGCTTTGGGAAATAAGATGATTTTTTGCCCAACTAACAAAGCGCTATACAGGCTAGTGATAGTGGCATCAAAGCTAATAGAAGAATGAACGGGAAAACCATTTCCTGCGGCGATGGGATATTGTTTAATTGCCCAGGTTAAATAGTTTACTAATCCCTGGTGAGTAATCATTGTTCCCTTTGGTTTGCCAGTCGAACCCGATGTGTAGATAATGTATGCTAGATTTTGCAGATGGGCTTTGACTGATAGGTTACTGCAGGAATAGCGTTCTATTCTCGACAAATCTCTTTCGAGGCAGATTAAACTGTCTCTACATGATGCAGGCAGACAATTGCTGGCTACAGTTGCGGTGGTTAAAATGGTAGAGATTTGAGCATCATTAATGATGTATTTAAGTCGCGATCGCGGATAATTTGGATCGAGAGGAATATAAGTAGCTCCAGCTTTTTGAATTGCTAACAAGCTAATAATTAATTCAGGCGATCGCTCTAAACAAATCCCCACTTTTGTTTCTAGATGAACTCCTTTAAAGCGGAGATAGATAGCTAGCTGGTTGGCTTTTTTATTTAGTTCCTGATAGGTTAACGATTCTCCCGATAAGGTTTCAACTGCTGTATTATCGGGAGTTTTTTGTACTTGATTTTCAAATAGTTGGAAAAAGCAATCTGTAGACAGTTTGGTATCAGTTTTATGACCATTAATTAATATTTTCTGTAATTCTGTCTGAGTTAAAATTGATAATTCTGATATTCTAGCTTGAGGATTTTT
>JBCBEA010000506.1:0-3474 GCA_038529195.1 Cyanobacteria bacterium J06600_6 | reverse complement strand
ATCTTTTTTAGTAAATTAGAGACTATTTTAGAATTGTTAAAAGGCAAAACAAAACTTAGGTCAGATAATTATAAAATAGAAAAAGGATTAAGTATTACCTGTACTTCCAAAACCTTTTTCGCCTCTATAAGCACTATCTAAATTTGTTACAACTGTTACTTTGGTGTGAATAAGTGTAGTGACAACCATTTGTGCCACTTTCATTCCTGGAACAACTTGAAAAGTTTTTTTTCCATGATTAATTAGGATTATGCCAATTTCGCCTCTGTATCCTGCGTCAACGGTGCCTGGTGAATTTAAAACAGTAATCGAGTGTTTTAAGGCTAGACCGCTCCTTGGTCTAATTTGAGCTTCGTAGCCTAAAGGCAAAGCGATCGCAATTCCCGTTTTGATTAGCTGGGTTTCTCCTGGCAATATTTCTAGTGCTTCAATGGCATATAAATCCAGTCCCGCATCTCCTGGATGAGCATAGTTGGGGATGGTTGCGAGGGAATGAAGCTGTTTGATTTTGAGTTCCATAGTTAAATCAAAAATATATTCAGTTCTATTTTTATCCCAAACGAGTAAACAAATGTTTAAATAAAGATTTATAGAGGAGATTGAGCATGAACGCATCAGAGAGAGCGAAAGGTTTAGATATTGCGACGAAGATCGCCTCTGTGGTTACCCTGTTCAAAACGCAATTTCCTGATGCGAAAGCCGACTTAAAACCCTGGACTAACGATCCTGATACTCGCGAGCTAGTAGACCCCGACTCAATTGATATTGGCTTTCATTTTCCTGGCTGGAGTAGGCGCTATCAAAGCAACAGTATTTTGGTGCAAATTCGTTTTTATAAAGACCCTAGCGAATCCCAAGAAAAGTTTATTGGTGTGGAAACCTGTGGCTTTAGCTACATTGGTCAAGCTTGGAAATTTTCGACTATTGATAGCTGGAAGTGTGTTGGTCAATGCCAACCAGCTCAGGATGCGGAAAATCAGCTTAAGCTATTTTGCCAGCAGGTATTTGAACTATTTAAATAGGTTTAAGTCCGAGCTAGTGATTTTGGTCGGCAAGATTACAGACTAAATTAAAGAATGGGAATGATGCATCAATTCCTCTAAAGCGGTCTTGAGTCTCTCTCTATTACCAAGACTGTCCAATTTATTAATCGGCTTACCGTGATGAAACAAGATAATCGTCGGCAGGTTACGAATACGATACTGATTGGCGATTTTAAGATTTTCGTCAGCATTAATCGCTACTAATTTAATCGAACGATCGCTATGACCCAAAACTTGTTTAAAAGTTGGCTCAATTAGACGACATAAGCCACACCAAGGAGTCCAAAAATGTACTAAAACAGGTTGGTCTGCTTCGATAACCTCTGGTTTAAAGTTGGCTTCGTTGACGACGGAAATCATAAATACGAAAAGATTTAATAATATTTTGTATAAAACATATTAATCTATGCTACATCTATTCGGGATCACCAGAAAAGATTAGCGATCGCGAATTTTTCAATTTACCAAAATACTCTTGATGTTGCGACCATCAGCCAGGGATGTCCCCACCAAAATAGCATTACGAAGGCGACAATCCCCAGATAAGCAGGGCGCACATACTCTTGCCACTTAATGCTTTGACGACCATCAATAATTGCGAGAAAGGGAATAACAGAAGTTCGGGCTTTAACTTTTTCAAATGCTTCTCCATATCTTTTGCTCAGACGACGATCACCGTGCCAAACTGCAAATAGGTGATGGGCAATTAGTCCCAAAGAGGTAACGATGGTAAAAGTTGTTCCCAACCAGAGAGTGTGAGCAATACACCAAATAACCTGCCCGACCATTTGAGGGTGTCGAGTAATGCGGATGATTCCTGTTTCAAATAGATACACCTGAGGTTTTTGTACTGCTGCAATTTCTAACAGATTAAAAGTAGCAGGATAGAGAAAAATAAACGAGATAAACGATAGTATCCACACAAAAGCCTTTACCCCAGGCACTCCCTGCACTTGCCATAGCTGTGCGCCATCATAACGATGATTAAAGAAATAAATGATTAAAATAGTGGCAAAAGGAATACTAACTAAAGCAAAAAGCACTCGATATAGTCTTGCACCAATTTTGGTTTCTGCCCAGGGACGTAAAGCAGCTAAACCGCTATGGGCGATCGCAAATCCTAATAATAAACCCACCATAACTAAATGGCTGTTGGTGAACCAGTCGAGGCTTGTCAGAGAAGTTGTCATATATGTATTATTAATCACTTTGGGTATTTATAATAATTAAAAGTTAATTCACTACCCCAATCGTGATACTGTGCAAATAAAGAACACGAAAATTATTAAATATTTAGCAGTATTAATAATACGTTTAAATAACGCACTAATAACTAACTTTATTTATAAAATTGCTACTGAGATTGTATGTCTGATATTCCTTTTACTCTGGATCAACTTCGAATACTTAAGGCGATTTCCACAGAGGGGAGCTTTAAGCGGGCTGCGGATAGTCTCTATGTTTCTCAACCCGCCGTCAGTCTGCAGGTGCAAAATTTGGAAAAGCAGTTAAACGTGCCTTTGTTTGATCGCGGTGGACGAAGGGCGCAGCTAACAGAAGCGGGTCACTTACTTTTGAGCTATGGAGAGAGAGTTATCTCTCTTTGCCAAGAAACCTGTCGGGCGATCGAGGATTTGCAAAATCTCCAGGGAGGGACGTTGATTGTCGGGGCATCTCAGACGACAGGTACATATTTGATTCCGCACATGATTGGTTTGTTTCGTGACAAATATCCCGATGTTTCTGTTCAGCTTCAGGTTCACTCGACGCGGAGAACTTCTTGGGCTGTAGCAAATGGACAGGTTGACCTAGCAATTATTGGTGGTGAAGTGCCAACAGAACTACAGGAAGTGCTTAATATTATTCCTTATGCAGATGATGAGTTAGCCTTAGTTTTACCTCCCCAACACGCTCTGGCACAAGATGGGGTAATTCAGAAAGAAGATTTATACAAGCTCAAGTTTATTACTCTCGATTCCCAATCAACAATCCGCAAGGTAATCGATAAAGTTCTGACTCGTTATGAAATCGATCCTAAGCGTTTAAAAATCGAGATGGAGCTAAATTCGATTGAGGCGATTAAGAATGCGGTACAGTCTGGGTTAGGAGCAGCATTTGTTTCAACAACGGCGATCGCCAAGGAATTAGAAATGGGCGTTTTACATCGAGCCAAAATCAAGGAGGTTGATGTTGGAAGAACTTTAGCGGTCATTGTTAATCCTAGTCGCTACTGTTCCAAAGCAGCAGAAGCTTTTAGTAAAGAAATATTACCCCAGTTCGCTACCAGAGACGAGTTCAAGCAGCTAGACAGTCTTTATAAAAATACAGTTGAAGCTAGTTGAGACTGGGGTAATCTGAAATTGGAGATTTAATAATTAGTTCAGCTTGGCAGATGTAGTTTTATGATATTGTTTCCGCAGTGCAATTAGCC
>JBCBEA010000505.1:0-3484 GCA_038529195.1 Cyanobacteria bacterium J06600_6 | reverse complement strand
TTTTTGTCCTAATGTGTTAGGACAAAAATCATTCCAATATGAACGGGTATAAGTTAAATGAAGATGCCAAACACGATCTATTGGTTCCGACGGCGTAACGATATGTCCGGCAAATACTGCTAAAAAAATAAATTTTTGGTATTCTTCAATGACTCTATGAGTGTACTCAATACTCCAAGCATTTTCTCTTGCTAAGCGTTGATTAAAGGTAAATTCTGTGCCTGGTTTATCAAAAGAAAATGCCTTGATTCTTGTAAAAACCTGTTTCTGCTCACTATTCATAATATTAAGCAATTTAGTAATTAATTAGGCTATTAAAATTTCACTGGCAACATTTAATGTAACCAATAAGTGACTGTAGTAAAACTATATTATCTAATCTTTGAATGAATAATTTTATAATTGGTCAATTCACTAACTGGTTAGATATATATGAAGTATTAGAATAATTAGGCGATCGCCACTCCCATCTCTACGAAGGAAAGACTTTCGCTAAATCAAGATTGAGACTATCAAAATCAGGAATACTGACTGTTTCACCAGACAAAACTATTTGCTTGGAACGATAGGCAAGCTGACCTTTATTATCAGAAAAGGGTTGAGTATAAACTTCAAGATGAGTTTTAACTAAGTTAAAGATCCAATAGTTATTTATTCCCACTTCTGAATACAAAGATAGTTTCTTGCTCAATAAGCTCAACGGAGGGAACCTCCACAACGCTTTTTCGCGCTTTGTTTCTTGGTCGTATTTTAAAGTTGAGTCGGAGATTTCAGCAACTAGCAAAATGTCATCAGGAAAGGGATGAGAAGAGAGATAACTGTCGTCTTTCGCCACTGCAATAACTAAATCAGGTTCGGGTTCACTATTCGGAGGAATAAAGATCGGTTCTTGACCTCTAACAATAGCGCGATCGCCCAGAGTTAAAGTTAGCTCTTTTAACAGTAAATAATTACAAACAGAATCGGGTGTTCTTTTGGGTGACATCGTGACAATTTCTCCCCGAATCAGCTCAACTCGTTCATTTTCAGCAAAGAATCCCTAATCGATTAAGCGGTGGTATTCTTCAACCGTAAATTTTTTGCGAGTAGTTGCAACCATCTGTAGATATATAGCTACGGAGATTAATCTATTATATCTTTGAAGTTAAGGCGAGCGATCGCCAAAGCTAAATAAACCCCATCAAGTGTTTAATACTGTAACTTCATTTGCTTTACTTTTTGGCGGTTGAAAAATGTTAGTGGTCTGAGTAATAGCTTGAACAGGATGAAAACTGACTGTATTTCGTTGGGAGTATTACGTCTTTCCCATTGACCAGGACGACAGTAAAGCATTTCTACCAGTTCGCGATGCTGTTCGATGTCTATATTTTGGAACTTAACTATGGTTCTTAAATTCCCATCTTGGCGATAGCTACGAGTTACCTTTCCAGATAAGAGTAAAACTTCAGGAATTAATTCTACCGTGACGTTGCTGGGCAGATCCGCTTCTGTTTTTAACTCTATTTCTACGCCTTCTTCTGAAATTTTATGAGTTCTTCCCTGGTATACTCGACCATCCCCATAAAGGTTAATTTCCTTCTGGTGCTTGTACCACTCAAAGAAGCTAAGTTTGGGCAGATCTAAGAGGGTCATCATTGCCACAGTAATAGTCAACAGATTGTAAGCACCCCAGCATAGACCAATATTAAATCCTGTCTGAGGAAAGCGGAATAAGCTAATGCCAAAACTGATTAGAGTCGCAGCTAACAGTAGGGTCATGGGGAAAGCTAATGACCAATTATAGTTGAATTGATTCCTAGCTAATCCTTTGGGAGTTACTTTAAAACCTTTGCCAAAGGGACTGAGGAATACTTTAATTACCGTTAAGGAAACTGGGATTGCCTGAATTACAGAGTAAACATCGGACAGTAAGATTGATCTAGATTTCTTGTTGAGCCAAGAAAACATAGTCAACAGCAGGACATAATAGGGCAAGAATACATAACCTAGCTCAGGCAAAGTTGTGAGGATCGGAGTTAGCTGCCCAAAGATGCAAATAATGGGCATAAAAAGGAAGAATACGCGCGGAAGACAGGTAAACCAGTGAACCAAACCTTCTAAGTGACCTAATCTCTGCCAGAGGCTCAAGCCAGGAATGGTTAAGGGATTAGACTTAATAAAGAAAGCCTGCAAAGTTCCTCTTACCCAACGCAATCTTTGATCGATATGTGCACCAATACTTTCTGCTGCTAGACCTGCACTCAGCTTTTCATCTAAATAAGCAAGCTCGTAACCTTTGGCAGAAAGACGAATACCCGTAAAATAGTCTTCACTAATTGAATCGGTGGAAAAATAACCAATGTCTCTGAGAGCATCTCGTCTAACGACAAAAGATGTTCCCGCACAGACTACGCTGCCAGCACCATCCTTGATAGGCTGTAGATAACGATAAAAAACTTCTTCTTCAGAGGTCAAGACGGTTTCTAGCCCCAGGTTACGGGCAATGGGGTCGGCATTGTAAAAGCTCTGAGGTGTCTGGACTAAACCTATTTTTTCATTGCGAAAAAAACCGACGGTGCGCTCCAAAAAGTTGGTAGTAGGGATAAAGTCAGCATCAAATACTACGACTAGTTCGCCATTGGTTTGTCGTAGAGCGTTATTAAGGTTTCCCGCTTTTGCATGGGAGTTATCAGCGCGAGTTAGATAGTTGCAGCCCAACTTTTCTGCAAGCTGTTTAATACTCTGTCTCTTTGTATCGTCAAGGACATAAATATTTTTGCGCTCGTAATTGATTGCCTGACAGCCAATGATGGTTCTCTTAACAATAAAGTCAGGTTCGTTGTAGGTCGGAATTAAGATATCAACGCTGGGATTATAACGATGCTCCTTGACGGCAATACTACATTTATCTGCCTGGCGATCGCGATTTTTAGCGGTAAACAGCAGCAGCATTTGGAAAGCACTACCAACCATCGCCAGTAACTCCATTGCCAAGAGCGCCAGACTGAAAATACCTTCAGCTGGATTAACTAAATTAAGAGTAGTCAGCGATCGCCAGAGAAAATAGCGTACAAACAGAGTTAAGAACAGTGCACCAACTAATCGCTGTGACCAAACTTGAGGCTCGGGAGACAGCTTCATGACTGCTTGAGCAACGAGAAATAAAATCAGAGTTGGAAGCAATAAATAGTAGTCATTATTAAATTGGGGAGGCATCAGCCACTGTGACGGATTGGACTGAATTAAATGTAGCTGAACGAATAATTCTGTTACTCGACTATTACCCAGTAACCAAGAGATGGCGATCGCACCCACAAAACCTAGTGTGGATAGAATTAGTAAGGTAGGGATCCGCAGTGGAAATCTGCGCTGCGATTTCTGCGCTTTGTAAACTCCTCTTCTGCTTCCTGATACGGGCTTAATAGTTTGCATTATCTAGTTAGAGTTATCCATACCGTTCCGAGTAGGGCTAGCTTAACAAAAGATATGTAAATTTCTCGTTAAC
>JBCBEA010000504.1:0-3516 GCA_038529195.1 Cyanobacteria bacterium J06600_6 | reverse complement strand
CGTCCCCGATGTCCACATTCGCTGGAAGGATGTATTCGTTGGTTCAGTAATTACTGCCGTCTTGTTTTTGTTTGGCAAGTTTTTGCTAGGTATGTATTTAAGCGGTGGTAGTTTAGGTTCTGCTTATGGTGCTGCGGGTTCTCTGATTGTTTTGCTTGCCTGGATTTATTATTCCGCACAAATTATCTTGTTAGGGGCAGAATTTACCCAAGTCTATGCACGAATGTACGGTTCACAAATTAGACCCTCAAAGCATTCTCAGATTGAATAGCTACCATATCTGGTTATTAATTCTGGGTTGCCGAACTACTGGTTTTTGCCAGATAAATGCCTGCCAAAATCAAAATTAAAGCTAGTCCGCTGACCAAGCTAACTCCTTCCGCAAAGATTATCCAGGCTAGCAAAGCAGTGATCAACGGTTTTAGCAGTGCAAAAATACCGACAAAGCTTGAAGAAAAATGTTTGAGGCTGAAAACCAAGAGACTCTGTCCAAAAGTCTGACAAACAACAGCTAAAGCAATTACAAATAACCAGCCTTGAGCCGAACTAGGAAATAATTGGATATCTGTCAAATAGACAATCGGCAGCACCATTAATGCACCGCCTCCACATCGCCATAGTAAGACCCGATCCGTTGCACAACCGCGATCGCGCAAGTAACCAACGACGAGAATATTTGCTCCGTGCAGAGCAGCGGAAAGTAAAGCAATACCATCACCTAACAGGCGATCGCCTCCCAACTGTAAATCATCCCAGCCAATCGTTATCCCCCCCACAATGGCTAAAATCATGCCAATCATAAACTGCCGATCAAAACGCTGTTTTAAAATTAGCCACGCACCAGCACTAATAAATAAAGGAGTTAAACTGCGTAAAACTGTCGAGCTAGCAATACTAGTTTGGGTAAAAGATATTGCCCACAATACTGCCGAGGCTGTGGCACTAAAGCTGGCTAGAATTAGCAATCCTTTTTCTTTATACCCCGATAGAGAATTAGCAGCAGCAATATTTTCTAGGGGAATATCTGACGGCGATCGCCAGGTACTAATTAGCTGCCAAACACTAATAATGATGGTGGCAATCCACAGCCGATTAAAAATAGTTACCGTCGGACTAAGCTCTATTTCACTCAGTTTGGTGAAAATTGGTGAAAATGCTAGAGCAATTATGGCGATCGCTAAAATTAACAAGCTGAAACCGTCTGCCAATATTCCACTTTTGGCTGAATTACTGTCGGCATTGCTTGTCAGCTTGGCGGTCAAAAAGCTGTTTTTAGTCAAATTAATAAGATGTTAATTTTAGATTTACTGATGCTTAATTTATTCTTAACCATAACATCTGAAAGTATAAAGAACGTTACATAAGCTTTAAACCCTTGTTTTAAAGTTTGCTTACTTATGTCTGCTTCCAATCAAAACCGTAGTTTTTTGCATCGCGTCTTGATGCAATCCGATCTTGTGAGGGAACCCCCCAAGATCGGATTGCATCGCTTCTATCAATTAGCTATAGTCAGCGTTTTGTCCAACATGATGATTCCTCTAGCTGGGCTCTGTGATACAGCTTTCCTGGGTCATTTAGGAGATTTAAAATATTTAGCAGGAGTAATTCTCGCTAGCATTTTGTTCGATTATCTCTATCGCATCCTTAAATTCTTGCGTAACAGTACTAACGCGATGACTGCACAGGCAGCAGGCAAGGAAGATAGTCAAGGAATTTTGTTAGCAGGCTTACGTAGTGGCTTAATTGCGATCGCGATCGCCTTTATGATCTTGCTATTGCAATATCCAATTCAAAAACTAGGATTCTTGATTTTGTCAGGTACTCCTAGTATAGAAAGTGCTGGAGTCGAATATTTTAATGCCAGGATCTGGGGGGCGCCAGCAGTATTGCTCAATTTTGTGTTGCTAGGCTGGTTTCTAGGTCAAGAAAAAAAAGGCATTGTCTTATTAGTTTCAGCGATCGCTAACGGTTCCAATATCTTTCTAGATTACCTAATGATCAATCGCTGGGGTTGGGCTAGTACAGGCGCAGGCTTAGCTACGGCATTGAGTCAATATTTAGCCTTACTGATTAGCTTAATTGCGATCGCTTTAACAATCAATTGGCAGGATCTGAAGCAGGCTGGCGCCAAAATATTTATCTCTGAAGCATTTAAAGGTGCAGTTTCTCTCAAGCTAGATATCCTAGTTCGCTTTATCTGTTTAATTTCTGCTTACTCAATTTTTACTAACTTAAGTGCAGGAATTAGTACCGAACTATTGGCAGAAAACGGTCTGTTGTTACAGATTGCGCTACTAAGCCAGTTCACAATTCAGGGAATCGGCATGACGACACAAACTTTAATTGGGAACTTTAACGGCAAAAAAGAAGTTACCAAGTTTATGCCCTTAATAACTACTGCAATTATCAACAGTACACCGATAGCGCTGCTGTTTGCCTTTAGCACCATCTTTTTTCCTCAACCCATATTCAGCCTACTAACTAATCATAGTCAGATTAACCAAGGTATTACCCAATACACTGTTTGGCTATTGCCCCTCCTAAGCTTTACGGCAATCGCTTTTATGTTAGAAGCCTACTTTATTGGTTTGAAACAAGGGTATATCTTACGCAATGCTTCCCTGATGGCTTTTCTGCTAGTTTTCTTGCCCACAGCTATTTCTGCTTGGTACTGGCAAAACGTACATCTACTATGGTTGTCTTTAACTCTCTATATGCTCGCTTTAGTGCTGTATTTAAGCTGGCAAATGCTTGAAACCCAACGACAGTTGACCCAACAGCCCAACCCTAAATTAGAGTTGGAAATAAACTAACTCTTTTCTTGATTCTGGCGATCGCCTTTACCTAAAACTCCTACGTTTAGCATCTTCTGCGTGATACTATCGTTCAGGATAAAAACCAAAAAACTTCAAAAAAAGCGATCGCCTATTTTCAGACGACCGCAAGTCAATTATCAGTAGATAATCTTCCGAAATCAAAAGACTCAGAAATTAGGTCGCTTTAGGGGCTGATTTAAAGTCAATTTTGCGATGAGTGCCATCACAGAAAGGATTGTTTTCAGAAGCTCCACAACGGCATAAAGCGATCGCTGGTTTGTCACTATCAAAAGCGTTACCTTCTGAATCAAGCAGCTTAATATCGCCCTTGACCAGAAATGGACCATTCTCTTTTACTTCAATTGTTACATCGGACATGGTTATTCTCCTCTCTTATGTGTAAAATCCTTGAGAATCATCTATCTATGACTCCCGCATAGCAACAAGATAAGCATTTTATTTCAAGTTGCCATGTAAGATTATTTTATCGGCAATAGCCTCTGAATCGTTGAGCTTAAAGAACTTAAGTCTTGTCCCAGAAGCTAGCCTGAGTTTGGGTTGAGCAGATTGAAGTAAAAACCAATCAAACAGAAGACTAGACTTTTTTTGTTAATGACAATAAGTGGTTAATTCACAGAGACACAGATAATTTGAGCAAAAAGCGATCGCTCGTTTGATGTTGAGATAAGGCGATCGCTTC
>JBCBEA010000503.1:0-3516 GCA_038529195.1 Cyanobacteria bacterium J06600_6 | reverse complement strand
TCTAATTTGTCATATGAATCAGCAAAAGCAAGAGGTAGATCCAGGGGTAGCCTACATTCTCTGGGCATTTGGCTTGATGGGATTTTGTGGTATCCACCGTTTTTATTCAGGTAAGATAACCAGTGGTTTAATCTATTTTTTAACCTTAGGTTTCTTCGGGGTTGGTCAATTCGTCGATTTGTTTTTAATCCCTGGCATGACTAAAGAAAGAAATATGCGCTTGCTCTATCAGGCAACAGTAGAGGCGCGCAACAATAGTCCTCAAGTAACTTTAGTTGAGCAAAAGACGCCACCAAAAAAAGTAGATCCGATGCTGGTTTTGCTCAAGGCTGCTGCTGCTAATAATAATGTGCTTTCTGTTGGTCAGGTGATGCTAGCTACGGAGTTGCCCTTAGAAAAAGTAGAAACTTTGCTCAATCAGGCTTTGAAACAGGGATTAGCCCATATTGATAATGACGAACAGACAGGTGCGGTCAGATATTATTTTGATGTTTAGGGATCTCGCCTCGCGATCGCCCTATCGCCCTAAAATCAAAGATTAAATGCTGTTCAAACAGCTACTTATGGCTATAAGCTAAGGTTAAGCTTCACAATTCCTCGCAATAATATGTTAATATTGTTTGGCAAATCTGGGTCATTAGCTCAACTGGATAGAGCAACGCCCTTCTAAGGCGTAGGTTTCAGGTTCAAGTCCTGAATGGCCTGTTTTTTTACAGTTAACAGTCACCAGTCACCAGAGTTTATTACACCTAATGTTTAGTGCGTTCTAACTTTAGCGACTATTAACTTACATTTGACTGACTGCTGTTTTAGTAAACTACTTTTTTACTATAGTCATTCCAAATAGAAACCGTCTGAAAAATAAAATCTGAAACAAGAGTCTTTAACCCCTCTGACTTCTGACTTCTGACTTAAAGCTAATTAATCATGAGGAAATTAATTAGAATGACTATATTACTAAAGGTAGCTGTATTTTGGTGAAAACGTTAGCTGCCAACGTTGATAAACAACTGATAACTGTTCACTGATAACTGAATCAGCCTTGGCGCAGCTTATCTAATACGCTGAGATCTTCCATTGTCGAAACGTCTCCAGCAACTTCTTCTCCTGATGCTAGGTTACGCAGAAAACGGCGAATGATTTTACCAGAACGGGTTTTGGGCAGAGCTTCAGTAAAGCGAATTTCTCCTGGACGGGCAATTGCCCCAATTTCTTTGACAACATGCTGTTTCAATTCCTGATTGAGTTCGTCACTTGGACTGTGAGTACCGTTCAGAATTACAAAGGCATAGACATCTTCTCCTTTTAGTTCGTCGGGACGGGACACTACGGCTGCTTCCGCTACCGCAGGATGAGATACGAGGGCGGATTCGACTTCCATTGTGCCTAAACGGTGTCCAGAGATGTTCATGACATCATCCACGCGACCCATCACCCAGAAATATCCGTCTTCGTCTTTTCTCGCTCCATCTCCTGCAAAATAAAGATACTTTCCGTCTTTGGGGGGAATATGTTCCCAATAGGTTTTCCGAAAGCGATCATCATTTTTATAGACAGTACGCATCATGCTCGGCCAAGGATGTTTAATTACTAGATACCCGCCTTGATTTTCGCCTACAGGATTCCCGCCCAGATCTACCACATCCGCAATGATGCCAGGAAAAGGTAGGGTTGCCGAGCCAGGTTTAGTCGGAGTTGCTCCCGGAAGAGGAGTCAGCATAAAGCCACCAGTTTCGGTTTGCCACCAGGTATCGACAATTGGGCAGCGTTCGCCACCAATAACTTTGTGATACCAGATCCAGGCTTCGGGATTAATTGGCTCGCCTACAGTCCCCAAGATACGTAGAGATGAAAGATCTCGCTTATTTGGATGTTCGTCACCCATTTTAATAAATGCTCGAACTGCGGTGGGGGCAGTATAAAAGATAGTCACGCCATATTTTTCCACCACGTCCCAAAAACAGCCAGGATTTGAAGGACGGGGTGCCCCCTCATACATTACCGTCGTCGCACCATTTGACAGAGGTCCATAGACAATATAGCTGTGTCCTGTAATCCAACCTACGTCAGCAGTACACCAGTAGACATCATCATCTTTGATATCAAACGTCCACTTAAAGGTCATGTGGGTGTAAAGATTGTAGCCACCTGTAGTATGGACTACGCCTTTAGGTTTGCCTGTTGTCCCGCTGGTATAGAGAATAAACAGCAAATCTTCGCTATCCATCTGCTCGGCAGGACAGTCAGTACTTGCCTGCGCTTTGAGATCGTGCCACCAATGATCTCGTTCTGGCTGCATGGTAATTTCTTGCTTGGTACGCTGCACCACTAAAACATTGTTGACGCTGGGTACATCACTAGCGATCGCCTGATCCACGGCATTTTTAAGCGGTACAATTTTATCTTTGCGCCAGCCACCATCGGCAGTAATAACTAACTTAGCCTCCGCATCCTGAAGGCGGGCTTTTAACGCCTCGGCACTAAAACCACCAAAAACAACGCTATGGGCAGCACCAATTCGGGCACAGGCAAGCATGGCGATCGCAGCTTCGGGAATCATCGGCATATAAATGCCCACGCGATCGCCTTTTTTTACTCCTAGCTGTTTGATAACGTTTGCCATCTGACAAACTTCCTGATGGAGTTCGGCGTAGCTTAAAGTTCGAGAGTCTCCTGGTTCTCCCTCCCAAATTAGAGCCGGCTTATCACGACGAGGGGTCGTCAAATGACGATCTAGGCAATTATAAGAAATATTGATTTTGCCGTTGACAAACCATTTAGCAAAGGGTGGCTGCCAGTCTAAAGTCTTACCCCATCTTTCAAACCAGTGAAGTTCTTTTTCGGCTAATTTTGCCCAAAATCCCGTAGGGTCTTGCTCTGCTAGGTCATAGAGCTTTTTATACTCTGCCATGCTTCTCACCGCAGCGCGATCGGCTAATTCTTGAGGTGGATTAAAAACTCTTTTTTCTTGCAGAATTGATTCTATATTTGTTTCTGACATAGTTATATGTAACCGTAGAGCTGTTCTACAGTTATTTGTAGCGCCGATTTTGCCAGATTGATTTTAATATTTACAATATTTACGAAGTTAGGCAATATTCGTTAACTATTTCATTAAGCAACACTACTACTGTAAATAGACAGATAAACGTGCCAATCATAATCTGTAATTCACTTTCTTTAGTACTTTAGTATTCGCCATTGTATTCCACATAGCTATCTCTCAATATTAGGTCGATGTGATGTGGTAAGTACGCTCCTGCTGATAATGGAGATAAAGACTCTACAAAAGCTATTGCAGATTTCACCATATCTTCCTGGAAAAAAATGTTTTTATCTAGCCAGCCACTTAGCAGTCTATCATTACCTTTAAATTTCAAGCACATATAGCCAAATCCAGGTTCTACGATAACCAAATTAGTTATTTGCTCTTCACTTTGTTCTCTACATTTATCGTAAAAACGGACAAGAATATCATTTCCATTTTTAAAGATATCTACATCACAGGAAAAATTT
>JBCBEA010000502.1:0-3552 GCA_038529195.1 Cyanobacteria bacterium J06600_6 | reverse complement strand
ATTGTTTTTTTCTGTCGTGTAAAAATTTCAGCAAAAAAAGTTTATTTTGGTTCAGCGTCGAAGAAGTTCACAGATTGTTTCCGCCGCGCGATGCTACAAGAAATCACCCTGTGACTTCAAAACCTTTAGAAGTCAGAATGGGAAAAGGCAAGGGTCAGATAAAATCCTGGTCGGCTAAAGTCAGGAAAGGATCAATATTTTTGGAAGTAACGGGTATAAATTTAAATTTACTTAGGAAAGTTCTCGGCTCGCTCAGACTAAAGCTGCCCGTGAAGACAAAGATTATTAAATCTTAAGAAAGAGTGACTGAGTGGTCTAAAGTAATAGTTTGCTAAATTATCGTGTATCTAAACGATACACCGCAGGTTCGAATCCTGTCTCTTTCATTTACGATTCTCGAAGAAACTAAAAATAGTTTAACAATTTTACTAGTATGAAAAACACAAACTTTTTAGTATTTGATTCAGCAAAACCCTGGCAAATTGGATTTCAAGATCCCGCAACTCCTTTAATGGAAGGGATTATAGATTTTCACAATCATATTAGCTTTTTTCTTATTCTAATTGCATGTCTAGTCAGCTGGTTAGTTTTAAGAGTTGTCCAATTATACAACTCGGCATCAGAGGAGCCTAGCTCGCGATTTTCACATTCCACTCTGTTAGAAGTTGTCTGGACAGTTCTGCCTGCAATTATTTTGATGATAATAGCAGTTCCTTCATTTGCCCTTTTATATTCTTTGGATGAGGTTATCGATCCTTTTTTCACACTAAAAGTTACTGGGGCGCAGTGGTACTGGCACTACGAGTATTCAGACTGGGTACTAGACAATGAGGATGACGAGCAAGGTATTAACTTTGATTCCTACATGTTAGCACCAGAAGATCTTGAGGAAGGTCATTTTCGTTTGTTAGACGTCGACAATCGAGTAACTCTACCTATTAATACCCACATCAGAGTTCTTGTAACGGCGCAAGATGTCTTGCATAGCTGGTCCGTACCTTCTTTTGGAGTAAAAGTTGATGCTTGTCCAGGCAGATTAAATCAGGCTTCTATATTCATAAAACGTGCAGGTACTTACTACGGCCAGTGTCAAGAAATTTGCGGAGTAAGGCATGGGTTTATGCCAATCGTAATTGATGCTGTTAGCCTTGCGGAATACGTTGACTGGCTAAGTACAAAATTGAGTTTAACCTTAGAAGATAACTAAATTCATGGCTTTAAGATCCAATTCTCTTGTTAGAAACGTTAAGAATTTTACAATCAACTTTGGACCTCAACATCCTGCAGCGCATGGAGTTTTAAGACTTGTTCTTGAACTCAATGGAGAAGTCATCAGACTAGCAGATCCACACATAGGGCTGTTACACAGGGGTACAGAAAAATTAATCGAATTTAAAACTTACAAGCAAGCATTACCTTATTTCGATCGTTTAGATTACTGTTCTATGCTGGCACAGGAGCATACTTATTTGATGGCTGTGGAAGGTTTGCTAAAATCTAAGCTACCTCTTCGAGCGAAGTACATCCGAGTCCTTTTCCTGGAAATCACAAGACTTCTTAATCACCTCTTAGCGATTGGATGCCACGCTATGGATGTCGGCGCGACAACCCCTATGTTGTGGGCCTTTGAGGAGCGAGAAAAGTTAATGGAGTTTTACGAGAGAGTATCGGGAGCAAGAATGCATGCAGCTTACTTCGTTCCCGGGGGTGTTGCACAAGACCTACCTCTTGGGCTCCTGGATGATATCTTTTCCTTTTCTAAACAATTTTCCACAAGAATAGATGAGATTGAAGAGTTGCTCACAGAAAACCCTATTTGGAAGCAAAGATTAGTTGACGTTGGAATTGTCACTATTGCACAAGCTAAAGACTGGGGATTTAGCGGAGTTATGATTAGAGGTTCAGGATCCAAATGGGATTTAAGAAAGTCCCAACCTTATGAAATATACAAAGATCTCCACTTCGATGTACCTGTTGGAACAAAAGGAGACTGTTACGATCGTTATCTTATCAGGATAGAAGAGATGCGACAGTCTCTTAAGATGATTTTTCAATGTCTTAATCAGATGCCGGAGGGTCCTGTTAAAACACGTGACAAAAAGGTATCGCCTCCGAGTCGTTCTGCAATGAAGAAGTCAATGGAAGCACTAATTCACCACTTCAAATTATACACTGAAGGAATAGCCCCTCAGGCAGGCGATATTTACAGCGCTACGGAAGCCCCTAAAGGTGAGATGGGCGTTGCCCTTGTCTCTGACGGTACTAACAAGCCATACCGCTGCAAAATAAAAGCACCCGGTTTTGGCCACCTTCAGTATTTGAATAAAATGAGTAAGGGACACATGATAGCCGACGTAGTAACTATTATTGGGACCCAAGATATCGTTTTTGGGGAAATCGATCGCTAACAACACATTTATGCCACAGTTTGACAAAGTAGCATTTTTCACACAAATTTTCTGGACCTTTATATTATTTTCGACTTTTTATACATTTAGCCTAAAAAAAGTTTTAGTGCCTACGGTCACTCTTATAAAAATAAGAAACAAAGTATGTTAATTTCATTAACAGCCGACTTCACGCTAATAACTCTACTCTTTTTATTAGCTATTTTGGGCGTAGCATTGAATCGACGAAACATCTTAATAATTATCATGTCGATTGAATTAATGCTTCTCTCCGTAAACCTCGGTTTGTTACTGATTTCTAGTTACTTTAATGATCTTTTGGGAGAACTCATTTCTTTAATGGTTCTTTGTGTAGCCGCAGGAGAATCGGCCATTGGATTAGCTATAATAGTCGTTTACTACCGTTTACGTGGCTCTATCTCAATGGGGACACTCAATTTGTTGAAAGGTTAGAAGAATTACTCGATTTGATGTCTTTGACCGGGCCTAGACAAAAAGAAATGAAGGAGTAACCTCCAACGCCATAATTGTCTAGACATTACTTAATTTTAACCAATATATGACAAAAGTATTGAGCCATAGACACGCTTTTCATTTAGTTGACCCTAGTCCGTGGCCACTAATCGCCTCTTTTGCTGGACTGTTCTTGACTTCTGGGGCAGTTATGTGGATGCATGGTTATGTTAGTGGTTTTACCTTGATGACATTAGGTCAAATGCTTATTTTATCTTGTATGTATGTCTGGTGGCGAGACATTGTTCGGGAAGCCACTTATGAAGGTCAGCATACCCAAATAGTTCAGACAGGAATGAGAACCGGCGTTATTCTATTCATAGTGTCAGAAATAATGTTTTTTTTAGGCTTTTTCTGGGCATTTTTTCATTCTAGTCTTGCTCCAATGCCAGATATCGGTGGAGTTTGGCCACCAGTAGGTATACAAACATTAAGTCCATGGGAAATTCCCTTCTTAAACACGGTTATCCTTCTTTCATCTGGGGCGACTGTTACTTACGCTCATCATGCTGTTCTGGCTGGTGATAGAAAAAATTCCATGTTAGGCCTGATGTACACAATTGTTTTGGCTGCTATCTTTTCAATGCTACAAGCTTATGAGTACATTGAAGCGCCTTTTACTATATCTGAC
>JBCBEA010000501.1:0-3557 GCA_038529195.1 Cyanobacteria bacterium J06600_6 | reverse complement strand
TGACAATACGGAAAGCGCCCGTCTGGAATCAAGTGGAACTTTCATACCAGTTATTGCAGGAAAAAGCATAGTTAATGCTTCAGTAACTTTAGAGATAAGCTATTAGATTAATTTGCTAGCAATTTTATTCTCCATCTGATGCCATGGTGCGGTGATTCTGCAAAATGAGATCGCAATCGAAATTATGATTGCATAAAGATACTAGCTCAAATGTTTTCGACTTGAATAATGCGATCGCCAATCAAACAATTAGTTTGTCTCCCTCTCTCCTAGTCTCTCCGTCTCCTCGTCAAACGTAACTATTACACGATCAAAAAATACTAATTATCTAATCCTCGGTCTAATACCGTAATTACGATAGCGCCAATAATCATGCATGATGCGATCGTGGTCGAAACAGAGATTGCTCGGTAAGTCTCCCTGATGAAAAATTCCCAAACTCTTAGCATCATCTGCTGCAATAGGTTCACCTTTAGCCGTAGCAATAAACACCATGGCTAATGTATGCTGGCGAGCATCTCTCTTTGGATCGGAATAAACGTAAAATTGCTCAACTAGTTCAACTTTCAGGCTTACTTCTTCTTCCGCCTCTCGTCTCGCAGCAGTTTCGATCGACTCACCATAATCGACAAATCCCCCAGGAATAGCCCAACCAAAGGGTTCGTTTTTACGTTCGATTAAGACAATAGGTCGCTCAGGGCGATCGATTAGCTCGATAATGATATCGACAGTCGGGGCTGGATTACGGTAGGTCACGTCAAACTTTGCCTAAATAAATTACAATCAAACTCAAATTAAGCATAATCTGCATGGATTTATTTTTATCTGTGGACAATCTTAAATATCTTTACTCATGCAGCAGAGAATAATCTATCTCAAGCTCGTCCTCACTATGGCAATTTGGGGTGGTGCTTTTACTATTGGCAGAGTTGTCGCTCAAACTGTTAGCCCCTTCTCAGCAGGTTTTGGGCGATTTGCAGTTGCCTCTCTATTTCTCTGGCTATTAATCGCTTTACGTCGCGAAAAACTAGCTAAACTCAATCTTCGACAATGGTTGTTAGTATTTTGCTTGGGCTTGAGCGGAATTTTAGTTTACAACCTCTTTTTCTTTTTGGGTTTGCGGGATATTGCTGCTAGTCGTGCAGGATTAATTATTGCCCTCAACCCAATTTGTATTACCATCGCTTCGAGAATCTTTTTAAAAGAGAGGTTGACCTATCTAAAGTTAATTGGCATCGCCATTTCTCTGTGTGGCGCAGCATTAATTATTGCGGATGGTCAATTACAGACTTTATTTTCCCAGGGAATAGGTAGAGGAGAGTTAGCGATCCTTGGCTGTGTTTTAAGTTGGACAACTTATTCTTTATTAGGCAAGCTGGCGATGCAAGAATTATCAACTTCTGCAACAACTACCTATGGGATTTGGGTTGGAACAGTACTGCTATTGCCTTTTGCAATTTGGGAACAGCACAACAGCTTATCTCAAGTAAGTTTGGCTACTGGTTTAGGTCTTATCTACTTGGGGGTTTTGGCAACGGTAGTAGCATTTAACTGGTATTACGAGGGGATTAAAACTATTGGTGCGGGGAAAGCAGCAGTGTTTATTAATCTTGTACCGATGTTTGCCATTTTATTTGGCACAATTTTTCTGCAAGAATCTTTATCCATAGCCATACTTCTGGGTGGTGGTTTAGTAATACTAGGCGTATCTCTGGTAAATCGAAAAAATGCCTAATAATTTATTATTTAGTTTGGGATTAATTCTGCTGTTAGGATTTGTTGGTGGTCAAGTTGCTCGTCGACTGAAAGCACCTCCTCTTTTGGGCATGATGCTGGTGGGGATCGGCTTAGGCTCAGAGGTTAGTAATTTAATCTCTCCGCAGATGCTGGATTTGGCTGACAGTTTGCGGACTATTGCGGTAACGGTAATTTTGATGCGGGCAGGATTAGGATTAGACCGCGACAAGCTAGTTAAACAGGGTACTGTAGCTTTACGCTTAGGTTTTTTGCCTGCCCTGACAGAAGCGATCGCAATTTCATTCTTGGCAATCTGGCTCTTTAAGTTTAACTGGCTTACAGGCTTGCTTTTAGGCTGTGTAATTAGTGCCGAATCTCCTGCGGTGATTGTGCCGGGGATGCTAAGACTCAAAAATTTGGGTTATGGAGTTTCAAAGGGTATTGCCGACGCAATTTTAACAGGTAGTGCTTTGTCGGATGTTTTAATTTTGCTGCTATTCGATTTATTACTTAGCTTTTTAGCCCAGGGAGATATTAGTAATAATGACGTGTGGCTATTGCCAGTTAAGGTAATTAGTCAGATTTTAATCGGCGTAATTCTTGGTTATCTGGCAGCCAAGCTAATTGTTTTTTGTACTGTTAAGCAGAAATTAACAGATAATGCTGTACAAAATACTTTAATTGTCGCCAGTATTGCCCTAATGCTGGTGATTATTTCCCTCGCTTTTCCCTTCTTTTCAGGTTATTTAAGCGTGATGGCGCTCGGATTTTTCCTGATTAAATTTAGTCCTCCCCTCGCTCGTCGCTTGCGCCAGGAGTTCAACCATTTATGGACTGTGGCAGAGATTCTGCTATTTGTTCTGATGGGAGCAACGATTCAGCTGAAAGTTTTAGAGAATGTTTTCTTGCCAGGTACGATCCTACTTGTCTTGGGCTTAATTCTCGGTCGTATGCTCGGCTGGTATTTAGCAACCTTGGGTAGCAACTGGACTTGGAAAGAAAAGCTGTTTCTGCTACCTGGAAACTCCGCCAAGGCAACGGTACAGGCTGCAATTGGTGCAATTCCTCTCAGTTCAAATATACCAGGGGGAGATATTATTCTGGCGATCGCTGCTCTTTCTATTTTAATTACAGCTCCTCTCGGTGCATGGGCAATACCGACTTTCGCTCCTAAGCTTCTAACCAAAGACGAAGTAGATCCTACCAAAGCCAATTTATCTACTTCTACAGTAATATTAGGCGTTGTAGACACTTCTCTTGGCATAATCAAAGTTTTAACCCAAATCGCTGACTTAGCTCGTCGCAGTAATGGTGAAGCAATTGTGCTTTATGTATATCTTGAATATAAGGAAACAGATATCGATAAAATCAATTTACTGGCAGACAAGCTGTTAGCGGACGTTTCTCATCAGGTTTTATTGGCTACGGGCAACATCCCCGCCGAAATACTAAGTGTCGCCAAAGAAAATCAGGTTACGGCTATTACTTTAGCAAAAAGCGATACTGAACTCTGGAGTGATAATCCTCTAAATTCCGTCTCTCAAGAACTTTTGAATAACACTAAAATACCGATAACTTTTATTTAACGTGAGTTAGATAATAAGATTAATCTTTCAGGGTAGCTCTCAGCTCTAAGCCTTAAGCTTTTCAATAATTTATTGTTCTGGCAATTATCTAATTTTCTTCAAAAGAGTTATTTTTAAAATCTTTATGTATCAATCGCTTAAGTTTATCCCTAACTCAAGTTTATTTAAGATAAATGATCGACTGAATTGTTGACTGTTGACTGTTAACTGTTTACGCTTCTTTTAAATTAAACT
>JBCBEA010000500.1:0-3571 GCA_038529195.1 Cyanobacteria bacterium J06600_6 | reverse complement strand
CTTTAATATCTGTAATTATTCCCGCCTATAATGCCGAGGCGACTATTGCGAAAACAGTTCAATCTGTGATTAATCAAACCCATAAAAATTTGGAAATAATTATCAGCAATGATGGTTCAAAAGATAATACCGCTGCTGTGGTTGAGAATATCCAAGATACTCGGATAAAACTAATTAATTATCCCAACGCTGGAGTAGCCGAAGCTAGAAATAGGGCCATTAGAAAAGCCCAGGGAGATTATATTGCTTTTCTCGATGCAGACGATCTGTGGACAGAAGATAAGCTCGAATTACAGCTACAGGCTCTAACAGACAATCCTGATGCGGGAGTCGCCTATAGCTGGACATATTTCTTGTATAAAGAAACGGGAAAATGCTTTCCCAGTCAAGAAATTTACCATCAGGGAAACGTTCAACTTCCCCTACTGCAAAAGAACTTTCTACATCACGGCTCAAACCCTTTGATACGCCGCCAAGCGATCGCCGATACGGGATACTTTGACTCCAGCTTTCCTCACTGTGCTGACTGGGACTATTATTTAAGACTATCTGCAAATTGGCAATATGCCGTTGTCGCCAAACATCAAATCTATTATCTACAGTCAGCCAACTCTATGACATCTAAAATTGGTGCGATCGAGCAGCAGTTGGCGCAAATGCTAGATAAAACCTATCAAAGATTGTCACCCCAGGAACAGCCTCTCAAGAAGCAAAGTTTTGCCTGGATCTATCAATACTGCACCCAGCAATATCTTGAACATGGGCAAGACATCACCAGTACCAAAGATGCAATTTTCTATCTGTTCAAAGCAGTCTTATATTATCCCCCAATACTCTGGCAAAAATATACCCAAGACCTGATCAAATGGACGATTAAAAAAACCTTTGTACCCTCAAATATTCAAGCAGCAAATAAATAGAAATAATTGCTTGCAAATGTCAGCAAAACAATGGCAACTAAACCAATAAACTCTCCTTCCACAACGGTCTACACTCCCGAAAGCAAAATAAAACATCCCCTGCTACTTTTTAAATTTATGTGGCGAGACTTATTAGCAGCTAGAGGATTAGCCTGGCAGTTAATGATTCGGGACATTAAAGCCCAATACCGTCAGTCCTTTCTCGGCATTTTTTGGGCATTTCTCCCGCCCATATTTATGGCTGTGGGATTTACCCTAGCAGGAGAATCAAACGTGATTGCGATCGGTAAAACTGATCTTCCCTATCCTGCGTATGTAATGTTCAGCACTGCGCTGTGGCAAACATTTGTCGAATCATTAAATGGTCCGATTCAAGCTGTAACTCAAGCCAAACCAATGCTCGCAAGAGTTAACTTTCCCAGAGAAGCGGTAATACTCAGCAAACTAGGAGAAGTTGGGTTTAACTTTGGCATCAAGCTAATTTTAATTATTGGTTTATTTCTCTATTTTAAAGTCCCCGTAGCAGGCACAATTATTTTAGCGCCCGTAGCTTTAATTCATCTAATTATATTTGGAACATTTATAGGCATATTGCTCGCACCATTAGGTATTTTATATCAAGATATTTCCAAGGGAATTACGATGATTACTAGCTTTTGGCTATTTATTACTCCCGTTGTCTATCCCATACCCACAGAAGGAATGTTTGCTAATTTAGTTAGATTTAACCCTGTTACCCCTTTATTAGTGACTACTAGAGAATTGGCAACAACGGGAATCTTAACTCAATCAACTAGTTTCTGGATCGTTAGTTTGATTTCCTTGATTGGCCTACTAGTTACCTGGATCTTTTTCCGTTTAGCAATGCCCTATGTGATTGAAAGAGTAAGCTCTTGAATTAATGTGGTAATTCTTATTTGGTGCGTTTATAAGTCTTGTTGGTAGTTGATAGTTGATAGTTGATAGTTGATGGTTGGTAGTTGATAGTTGGTAGTTGATGGTGAATTGGATGTACCTCGCTAGTGAGATAATTTTCATAGATAAATTATAAAATTCATAAACAAAAACAATATTAAAGCGCAAGTATATTTAGAGACATATTTTATAGCATGGTATTAGAAGCTGAAAGAATAGAGAGTAATCTACCAGAAAACAGGGATGATATTGTAATTTCCGTAGATAATATTTCTAAGAAATTTTGTCGCGATCTGAAGCATTCTCTCTTTTATGGTCTCAAAGATATCACCTCAGAAATACTAGGAACATCTCGTCACAGCGAAACTCTGCGCGATCGCGAATTCTGGGCATTAAAAGATGTCAACTTCCAACTCAAAAAAGGAGAAGCACTGGGATTGATTGGGGCAAACGGTGCGGGAAAAAGTACCCTATTACGTATCATTAGCGGACTGATAAATCCCGATACAGGATCGATCAAGATAAAAGGTAGAGTCGCGCCACTGATTGCTCTCAGCGCTGGATTTAATCCGATCTTAACGGGAAGAGAAAACATCTACGCCAACATGTCCATCTTGGGTCTTGCCAAATCTGAAATAGACGAAAAATTTGATGCAGTAGTCGATTTTGCCGAACTGTGGGATGCGATCGATGCACCCGTACAAACCTATAGCTCAGGGATGTCTGCCAGATTGGGATTTGCCTGTGCAATTCATGTCGAACCAGAAATTCTGTTAATCGACGAAGTGCTGTCGGTAGGGGATATAAAATTTCGGATGAAATGCCATCAAAGGTTGGCTAAACTGAGAAAACAAGGAACAGCTTTTATCTTAGTTTCCCATAACTCTCATAGTATTCTTAATATCTGTAACTCCGCTATTTATCTGCAGAAAGGAAAATTGATTTCAGCAGGGGAAACCGAATCTGTTATTACTAAATATGAAGAAGACTTAGCTTTTAATCAAGGAGAAAAGAATAATAGTCTTGCTTATTTAAAACTTCCAGAGAAGTCTGAAACTGAAAGCTCAGGTTTAGACATTTTAGAAATTTTTTGGCGCGATCGCAATGGAGATATTTTAGATGTTCCTTTGTGTGGCAAGCCAGCAATCTTGTGTGTAAGATGCGCTTCTTCTATCGAGATTAATGACCTTAATTTGGGCATTAAAGTTAGAAAAGTTCTAGGAGAGCAAAACCTAGTATTGTACTTAACTACGGCTAGCGATAACTGTCTGTTAAGCATTTCCCCCAGTACTCAAGAAATACAGCTAAAAATGCCTTATTTAGGTCTGACTCCTGGTAAATATACAGCCCGAATCTACCTAAGAAGTGGCGTATGTTCTTATGACGTTATCGAATCCTTCCGCTTTACCGTAGAAACTTCAGAAATCATTAGCCAATGCCTGTTTTATCAGCCTCGAACCTGGAACGTTAATATCTCTAGTAAAGGAAAGCCCCAAATCACTGGTGCAGATAAGTAATATTGTTTGAACTGTCTGTGCTTTTATCTATATCTAGATCCTGTTTTTACCACCATAAGACTATAGATTTACCAGGAAACAAAAGCGGAGTAGGGATGGTAGATCTCAATTTAAATGATTATCTCTAAATTCATCAATAATATGAAATCTAAAAAAGGCTGCTACATATAGGTTTGGTGAGGCACAAAGGCTTTAGCCGCATGTAGGCAGAAGGCAGAG
>JBCBEA010000499.1:0-3573 GCA_038529195.1 Cyanobacteria bacterium J06600_6 | reverse complement strand
CTTTTACATAATCGAATATTTTTTGATACGTGTCTGTTTTCAAATCTTCATCTGATTTAGAAAAATATTTAAGCGTATGACTATTAGAAAAACGGCGACTTGACAAGTAATTAGCAAAAATCCTCAATTGTTGTTCGCTAAATTTATCCGACCTTTTTAAGACTTCTTCTAATTCAAGCGCATGACTAATGGCATTGTTAAGTGCGATGTAAGTATGCTTAGGAGTTTTAACCTGTTCGATAGTAAAACTACTGTCTAATTCTTGCTGTTGTTTGACATAGGTTATATTTCGATAGCCGTTAATACAGTTTCTAACAAAGTAAGAATGGTTTTTATAGCCTATACATTCTGATAACATCCAATTTGTCAAACACAACTCATTGAGTTTTTGAGCTTCTCGAAGATTGACTTCGGGATCTGAAGATGCACGAAAAATTTCTGTACATCCACAATGCTCAATCAAATAATGCGAATCAAATTTAATCGTTTTAAGTCCGCAATTGTTGCCATGATACCAGCGACAAGACCAACTATCGGGGATTAGAGACTTAAAATCGTAACCATCGACAATATAAGAATTTTGCTCCCAGAAATCCAAACCCCGTTCAAATATTTCATCGATAGCCAACATTTGACCATCGGAAGCCATAAATTTATGGTCTTTAGTAGCTTTAATGACTTCGCCATTTTCTAAAGTATATTCAAAAACTTCTTGCTCACCGTGATCGTGCCATTGTTCGATTCGCTGCTCGTAAATTGTCCCACTTTTTTCTTCTACAGAATAAACAATACAATCAAATTTATGTTCTACTATATCTCCAATTTTTAATGCACCATAATCGGTTAAAACTTCGGTATCATAGCTCAAGCAATATTCAGCAAATTTAATCATCTGCTCGAATAAATCTTCTGCAACTGCTTGGGGAACTCCGCTTTTTGCCGAACCATCGATAAATTTTTCGCGATGCTTTTCCATTTCAGCAACTTTCTTTTTACCCATTGCTCTCCGAAGAAGATCGGCTTCGCCTAGAGAGTATCCCGCTAATTCTTGAGCAATTTTCATAATTTGCTCTTGATAAACAATTACGCCATAAGTTTCCTTAAGGATTGTTTCTAATAGAGGGTGTTGATAACTGACTTTTTCTCTACCGTGTTTGCGATCGATAAAGATAGGAATTAAACCCGCATCCAAAGGACCAGGACGATAGAGTGCCGAAATAGAGGAAAGATCTTCGATTCCAGAGGGTTTTAAGTCTCTAGTAATCTGTTTCATCCCATCAGATTCAAGCTGAAAGATGCCTTCTAAATTACCCGCGCGGAAAAGCTTATGAGTTTCACGGATATCGGCAGGGAGTTTCTTTTGTTTGCCCTTAGCAATGATTTCTAGAGCTTTCTTTTCATCTAGAGGTATCTGATCTAAATCTAGAGTTACCCCCTTAGTTTTTTGTACCAAATTTGCTGCACGCTGAATCGTCGTTAGGTTTTTGAGACCCAAAAAGTCCATTTTTAGCAGACCCATCGCCTCAACATCTTCCATATAATATTGAGTGATCACAGACCCGTCATTATTCCTTTGCAGTGGCACAATTTCATCTAAAGGCTGAGAAGAAATAACCACTCCCGCCGCATGAACCCCAAAGGTTTTATTCGTCCCTTCAATACGGATTGCCATATCAACCCAGTTACGGATGGCTACCGAACCCACTTCTTCTTTATTATCGTTATAGACTGGGATAATCTCGTTTTCATAAGCCTGTTTAAATGCAGGTTCGGGTGTATCATCAGAGATCATTACCTTCAGCTTTGCGGGTTTACCCCGCGCTACGGGAATCATCTTCGCAATGCGGTTTTGGTCGCCAAAGTCTACCCCTAGCACCCGTCCGACATCTTTTAGCACCGCTTTAGAAGTCATGCGGTTAAAAGTGATAATCTGGGCGACGTTTGCCTCACCATATTTATCCGTCACGTATTTAATCATATCCGCGCGGCGATCGGGGCAGAAATCCGTATCTACGTCAGGCATAGACTTGCGTTCGGGATTAAGAAAGCGTTCAAACAGTAATCCGTGGTGAATTGGGTCGATATTCGTAATTTTGAGACAATATGCGACTAAAGAACCCGCAGCCGAACCGCGTCCAGGACCAACGGGAATATCGTTATCCCGTGCATACTTAATATAGTCCCACACCACTAAAAAGTAGGTGGAGAAACCCTTAGTCTGCATTACTTCTAGCTCAACTTCAATCCTCTGCATATATTCAGGAGGAACTTCGCTATGGTTACGACACTTTAGCCTTTCCAACAATCCCTGGCGTGTAACTTCTTCCAGGTAACTATCCGCCGTATGTCCTGCGGGTACTGGATAGTCAGGAATACGCGGCTCACCCAAAATATTGTAGGGTTCGATCTTATCAGCGACTTCTACGGTATTGGCGATCGCCTCTTCAATCACCTCGTCTTCTAAATGATCGCGGAACATTAACCGCATTTCATCGGCAGACTTAAGATACTCTGTACCGCTGTAGCGCAGGCGTTTTTGATCGGTAATCTTCTTTTGAGTCAGAATGCACAATAGAGCATCATGCGCCTCGACGTCGTAGCAAGAGATATAGTGAGAATCGTTTGTGGCAATAACTTTTATACCTAACTTACGGGCAATATTAACGATCGCCACATTCACCATCCGATCTTCGGGCGATCCGTGATCCTGAATCTCCAGGTAAAAATCCTCACCAAATAAATCCTGATACCACTTAGCTACCTTCTCCGCATGTTCGAGATCGCCTTTGAGAATTGCCTGGGGTACTTCTCCCCCTAAACAGGCACTAGTGATAATCAAACCTTCTTTGTACTGCTCTAACAATTCCTTGTTGATACAGGGACGAGCAAAAATACCACTACCCTGATAACCCTTGAGATGAGAAATTGTCGTTAGCTTAACCAGATTCTTGTAACCCTGCTTATTTTTCGCCAATACCACCTGGTGATACTTGCGGTGGCGTTTCTTCTTCTCGGTAATATTGACCTCAATGTCGCCATTGATTACGTACATCTCGTTACCAATAATCGGCTTGATACCCTTTTTGCGACATACCTTAATTAGCTCGATCGCCCCATACATCACCCCATGATCCGTTAGAGCGATCGCAGGCATATCCAACTCCAAACAGCGATCAATCAACTGAGGTATCTGGGATGCACCATCGAGCAAGCTATAGTCGCTATGGATATGTAAGCCAACAAAAGACATAGGTTTCAGTTAACAGTCAACAGTGAACAGATATTAATTATCAGTGATTTGCTGTGGCTATGGGGCAAAGGGTAAAAATATTTAAGGTTTCGGATAAAGAGGGATAGAGCGATCGCTCAGATAATCATTAATCTGTAAAACTAGTTGTTCCAAATCTTGGCGGTCGCACATAGCACCAAAACAATATTCAGGATTTGACAATAGATAACAAGCATAGCTGGCATTTTTTTCAGAAGAAAAACCGAACAAAGAATTTTTGTATTGACCGCCGAAAACTTCTACTGGTTTTACTTCTATTTTTTCAATATTTGCGGTTTTTTCGC
>JBCBEA010000498.1:0-3576 GCA_038529195.1 Cyanobacteria bacterium J06600_6 | reverse complement strand
GATAAACTGCAATAGTTTTAACCAGCGATCGCGGACTGTCGGATCTTGAGGCGTTGCCAGTAAATTCCGAGCAGTTATGGCGATCGCATCGTACCAAATATCTGGAGATGCAGAGCTAAGGTGTTGCTCGGTAGTTGATGTTGCCGGAATTCGTTCGATCCAGCCGTTTACATCTAAAAATATGGGTGCATCTGCTTCAGTCTGACAAGAAACTTTAAAATACCAGTGGTATGACTGTTCTACTTCGAGGGCATATTCGGGAGCATGAGGCAAATCGATTTTGATGATGCCTGGAGCATTGGTTAGGTCAACTCTAGTTGAGAAAACTCGCGTCTTTTCTGAAGCAGTAAATAAGGAAAACTCGCCATAGTCGATCTCGACCCCACGATCTGGGACATAAAACAGAAAGCTAGGATAGGACTGAGTCGTAAGAACAGGATTATCGATCTGCACTAGAGCCGTCAAAGATAGTTTTTCACTTTTGCAGGACTGATAGCTCAAATCTAATCCTCCTCCTGGCTTAACCTTATTTGGGGGAATTCGACGCGGAGGAGCGGGTCTTTTGGTCGCAGTAGAATCCTTGCTCTCTCTAGTCGATGATTGAGCCACTACAGATTTGTTAAGCAGCAGCATTGCGACATTTAAAGCCAAGAAAATAGTTATTTTAGATACTGTATTAAAAATCGAAAACATTAACTTGTAAATAGTTGATGATTAAAAGGTTTTGCTGCCCGATAGGCAACAAAAGTAGAGGTAATAATTAGTAGAGCTAAAACCGTAGGCAGGTAAGGTAACCAACCGCCTTGAATCAGTAAGAACAGGCAAATGCGATCTGAGATGATAATTGCAATTATTCCTGCCAGGATAGACCAATAAAGAGGATATTTTGCCAAAACTGCAAGTATTGCCGCCATCGCCAGCGACCAGCCCCATAGCCATAACCAATCTCCCCACTGAGGAAAAGCCCAAATCAGGGGTCTCTCATTCTCTACGGCACTGATCAGTTGGCTAGTCATGTGGGCGTGAATCCAAACTCCTGGCATAATTCCATAGGGAGTATCAAAATAATCTTGTGCTACCGTAGCGGTATATCCCAGTAAGATAATTCGGTCTGCAATCCAGGCAGGATCGATATTTCCCGAGCGCAACTGATCGAGTGTAATCGTGTTACCAGGCTTGCTAGCACGATAATTGATCGGGATCTGGCTACTACCATCAAGCTGCTGATAGGCGGCAAAACGGCGTTGCATTTGCTCTAGAGTAATGTCCCCAAACTGCCACTGCTGTTCGGAAGTAACTTTTAGAGGTTCAATTCCCTGCTGCTGGAGATATTCAAAGGCTAGCTGGAAGCTCAGGCTATAGGGGGTCAAGCATTTTAGAGAAGTAGTCGCAAAATTAGAGTCATAGGATAAAAGCTGGCGACGAACCTTGGGATTAGCACTAAATTGAGGTTTGGGACTGACAGAGCGATCGCCGAAGCTGGGAGGAGAATTGTCAATTAACAGATCGCTAAAGCCCATCTGCTGCCTTAGTTTTGCCTGAGACAGCCCTTGAGGGGGATTATAGCTATTGCTCGTATTGCCATAGGCACAGACAGGAAAAAGATGAGCATTGTTTTCTAGACGTTGAATTAACGCCTCATATTCTGACCCCGTGCCGTTGGCGCGATGGACATCTAAACCGATCGCAGCGGGCTGATGCTTTTCCAACAGCTCGATCGCCTCGACTAAAACCCGATCGGCAATGGGATAGCGATCGCTATTGGTATTTGCTTCTGTAATTTCCACCACCAAAATGCGTGGATCGATGATTTCAGCAGGACGTTGTCGAGTTAGATAGTCATAAGACCTTAATTCTAGAGGTTCGAAGAAAGTTAGCAAACGACAGATGGCAATCGAGCTGGCCACCGCAAAACTGCCTAGTAGGGATAATCGATACTTGCTGCTAGATAGAGATGGTTTACTCTCTGGCAGTAAATCATTCCAGGTTAAAGATTCGGTAGCTGGATTTTGCCAGATCGCGGGTAGCCAGCTAGCGCAGACATACTCTATTTCCCATCCTGCTAATTTCTGTCTGGCTTCCTTAACTGCTAGGGTAAAAGTCTTACCCCCCGCGAATGCTGTGAGGAAATACTGTAAAAAAATCTGAGCAATGCGATCGGGTACAGGTTCACCCATAATCACCGTGTAGGAAATCGATAAATCTGCCAGCTCACTCGCCAAACCAATTCCCTCGCAGGAGTTAAAAATAGCAATTTGCAGTCCGCGCGCGATCGCCTTACTCAAGGAATATTTGAGCTGGGCAATGGTAATATTCTCTGTCGCGTTGAGATAAATATATCCCGCTTCTAGTTCGCTATGACTATGACCAGAAAAGAGCAAAATATCCCAACCTTTTGGCTGCCAGAGGTATTCATTTAGCTGACGCAGAGGGGGTTCGATTAGAGTAGTTAGTTCAGTTTCTGGTAAGGATTGCAGAGCGATTAAATCTTGTTGCAGATCAATCCCATTGCTGTTTCCTAACACAGCCAAAATGCGAACTTTTTGGTGAGTGCGCGGAGTACATTTGATTTTCCGCCAGTTTAAAGAGTTCAAGCTAACTTCGGCTTGAGGATAATCTTCAATAAAATCCCAGAGCTGCCACGGTAACTGGTGTAGCTCTAAATTCGCAGCCGTAATGATAATTTGAATTGATTCGTCTTTTTGAATATCCGTACGTAAAGCCCGCTCAATATTGGCAAACTCTTCGTTACCCAACCACTGATTGAGCTGCTGGGGAATTTGACGACAAATTTTTTGGAAATCTGCCTCGGAATATCTCATTCCTTCCGTTTGCAGCAGACCAATACGCATTTCCTGTTCTTGGTAGAAGGCACGATAACCTAATTGCCATTGACTATAAAGCTGGGCTAACTTTGGTGCGGGTGGTAGGCTACCGCTAAACTGGCGCACACAGTGGCGATCGCGCAGCAGCTGCACAATGACGCTTTCACAGCCGTTATCTAAATTTCCTTGACCTAAGTTAATAATAATTTTCATATTAAAAACTTTTCACGATAGCTATAAGAATCAAGCTCGACACCGATGATAAATTTTTCGCCTTCTGCCCCTCTAAAGTATGGTAGCTGGATGAAATTATCTTCAGCCTCAGTCTCAATCGACGCCAGCAATGCACTGTTAGAATCAATTAGGCTCAATTTTAAATTACCAGGCAATATTTTATTTTCCAGAGAGGGCTGTATCTGTACGCAAATTTTAAATGCCGACTCTAATTGACTGACTGCAATCACCAAAAATATTTCCAGCGGATTCTCTGTTTTTAGCTGTATCTGTTTAAAACGCTTCACCACGTCTGAACCTCGCAGACTAAAAGCACTCCGCAAACGAGCAGGAGAACGTCCAGAAGCAGCTAAAATTGTTTCGACAGGCTGCCAGTCAGGTTCAAAACGATTTTGTAGCCAATGGCTTAAATGGCTGGTTTGATTAATGCTACCTAGCTTGATTGTGCTTTCTGAAAGTAGAGAACTTTGACGATTTGCTACAGAAAAATTCTCGCCAAGCTGGGCTATGAACTGAT
>JBCBEA010000497.1:0-3584 GCA_038529195.1 Cyanobacteria bacterium J06600_6 | reverse complement strand
CGCCTGACGGTAAAATTCGATTTGGATCGTTTGTTTGTATTTGATGTTAACAATGGACAGACGCTCAGTAATCACTAGATCAATGATTCCAGACTGTTACTAAAAAATATTTATGCCTTCTAACAATGCTGCACATCTTGCCTTCTCCTCTGCTCTCGAACAGGCACAATTAATCCGAGAGCGTCAGGTAACTCCTTTGGAGTTAACCACTATGTATCTAGAGCGTATCGCTAAATATGATGACCAAATTGGCAGCTTCAATTATGTTGCTCGGGAAAGTGCGATCGCCGATGCTCAACAGAAAACTGCCCAGCTTGAGTCAACCTTAGAAATCAATGCTCTACCACCTTTTTTTGGTGTGCCGATCGCTATTAAAGACCTAAAGTTGGTAGCAGATATGCCGATCAGTTATGGTGTTCCGGCTCTTAAAGAAAAGATTGCTACCGCTGATGAGGAGATAGTGAGCAAAATTAAACAGGCAGGGTTTGTCATTCTGGGCAAGACCGCTACGTCGCAACTTGGCTCTTTTCCCTACACTGAGCCTGAGGGTTTTCCTCCCACCCGTAATCCTTGGAATCTCGACTATACTCCTGGAGGATCGAGTGGTGGTTCATCCGCAGCGGTAGCTGCAGGATTTTGTGCGATCGCTTTAGGTGGTGATGCAGGAGGGTCAATTAGAGGACCTGCTGCCTGTTGTGGCTTAGTAGGTATCAAGCCCAGTCGAGGTAGAATTTCTTTTGCCCCTGTAGGCGATCGTCTGAGTGGTTTGGGAACTCACGGCATTTTAACCCGTACAGTAGCGGATGCAGCAGCTTTTTTAGATCTTGCTTCTGGCTATACTGTGGGCGATCCTTACTGGCTAGAACAGCCCGAAGTTTCTTTTTTTGATAGTACTAAACAGTCCTTGCCCAGTTTAAAAATCGGCTATTTAACTTCTATCTTGCCTGTCGGTGAACCCGCTCCAGAATGTCAACAAGGAGTTATGCAAATTGTCGAACGCCTAACTAGTATGGGTCATCAGACAATTCCCCAGGCGATCGACCTAACCTCTCTGATCGAACCATTTAAAATCGTTTGGTCGAGCGCCGTATCCGCTGCGGGAGTTCCCCCACAAGCCTTAAGCAGGATGAATCAGTGGGTCATGTCCCAGTCAGGTACAGCAGGAGAATATCTACAGGCAGTAACGCAGATGCAAATATTTGCCAGGCAGCTAGTCGGCTTACTAGCTCAATTTGATGTTCTTGTTGCCCCAACCTATATGCATCCCGCAATTAAAATTGGAGAATGGCAAGACCTTAGCCCCGAACAAACCTTAGAGCAGATTATTAACTGGATACTTCCCTGTCCGCCATTTAATGTTACGGGACAGCCTGTAATTAATATTCCTGCGGGACGCGATCGCCACGGAGTTCCTTTTGGAGTTCAGCTAGTAGGCAAACTCAGTGACGAGGCAACAGTTATTACCTTAGCTGCACAGCTAGAACAAGCTCAACCCTGGAGTCAGCTCAAGCCCGATCGCTTTATTTAGGCTCAATTAAAGCTAAAATGTATTTATCCTTGGCAGGGAGCTATAGAATTCTTTTAAGAGATATCCTATAGCTTTTAAACTATTAGCTGTAGATTTGTGTCTAGCGATCGCTAACTACAAGCACAAAGAACTACATAGTTAAAAATAGTTCTTCTAACTAAGTACTAATCCGTTAGATATCTGTATCTGCTACTGTATTGATTACTGCATCGCCGACATCGGCACCAGTTAGGTCATCTGCTGCCAGACCAGTATCTAGCAAAACATCCGCAAATTCTTGAGCCACCAATAAATCAGCAGTTCCCAGACTTAATTCCGAATCTTCAATCTCCACATTTTCAGGAACGCCGACATCAAACAAAACAGCACCGTCAGGCAGCACGCCTTCAACGGTGTTAGCGACAAAGAAACCGCTCGCAGTTTCACTCACCCTAGTTGCATCAAAACCAATTGAAAAGTCGCCCACGGTAATATCCCCCGCTGCGCTATCAAAAGTTACCGTTCCTGTATGTTCAATCGTGCCAGCTACGGGAGCAAAACCATCCTCCTCACTAAAGATAAAATCACTCTCTTCGGTGATGTCAAAGCCCACAGCAAAGTCTTCCGATGCAGGATCTACGGTATCTTCTGCCCCATTCAGAGTCAGCCCGGCTGCTGCTGCCAACAATTCTGTGTCGAGAGCAACACTAGTTGTACCGTCTTGGATCAAAGTTACTTCATCAATAATGCCTGCGATCGCTGCATCACCGACATCAGCACCCGTCAGATCTCCAGCTGCTAAACCAGTATCTAGCAGAACATCAGCAAACTCATTCGCTACCAGTAAATCGGCTGTACCAATATTTAATTCGTCCGCTTCAATCTCTAAAGCGTCCGGAATACCGACATCGAACAAAACAGCCCCATCAGGTAAAACACCCTCAACTGTATTCGCGACAACGAAACCGCTGGCAGTTTCGCTCACCCTTGATGGGTCGAAAGCAATTGAAAAATTGCCTACGGTAATGTCTCCCAAGGCACTGTTAAAAGTTATCGTCCCAGTGTGCTCAATTGTGCCACCTACAGGTGTAAATCCGTCTGCTTCATCAAAGATAAAATTACTTTCTTCAGTAATATCTAGTCCCAAAGCAAAATCTTCTGATTCTGGATCTGATACAGCATCTACTTCGGCAGAGACTAGTCCTGCAGCAGATTCGATCAAATGTGCATCTAGTATAATTTTGGTTTGTCCTGTTTGAATTAAGCCGAGTGTCATTCTACTTCTCTAAGTACTGTTAAGTTATATTGCGTAATGCAAACATTCTAGACAAAAAATGTAAAGAAATGACATAAAAAGTAGTTTAAATGTGTGCTTAATTTAACATTAATCTGTTGTTAAATATGAGTTGAGAGATAAGCAAGTAGCCGTCTCCATCACTGAAGCTCCACTCGGTGAACCGTACCGTCAATAGTGACGCGATCTCCCGTAACTAATTTGCGTCCCCGTCTGATTTCTGCTTCGCCATTAACCTCAACTAGACCCTGCTTGATAATAATTTTGGCTTCTCCGCCAGTCTGGGCAATTCCCTGCCATTTTAGAAACTGATCGAGTTTAATATGCTGCTGTGCTGAATCACTCATGGCTGGAAACGATAAAAGTATTGATAAACTTCGGTAAAACCTAATTTATTGTAGAGGTTTATTCCCGCTTGATTGTCAGTTTCTACCTGAAGATAAACTTTCTTTGCCTCAAAAGGATTTGCTTCCCGTCCCCCATTCGCTTTTCCCCAGTCAGCCATTGCCGATATTAGCTGGGTTGCATAGCCACGACGACGCTGTTGTTTGTCCGTAACAAAGAAAAAATGCCCAGATAGTTGCGTTCTAAAACTCCTAATCCGCAGCTACAAAAATGGTGGCGATGTTTGAGCATGGCATAGCAAGTAGGATGAGGAATAGTTTCTAGCATGTTAGACATCGTATTCCAATGTTGGAACGGTACTTTTGCTGCATGAACGGAACTATCGACCGAGTGGTTAGATCGTTACGTTCATGCAGCAAAAGTACCGTTCCAACATTG
>JBCBEA010000496.1:0-3607 GCA_038529195.1 Cyanobacteria bacterium J06600_6 | reverse complement strand
CTAGATAAATTAACTAGAATTATTATTTTTTAAATTACTTGTTTGAGCTATTAATTTAGGCACAAAAAAAAGGGCAGATGCCCCTTATGATGCCAACTGATTAACAGTTAGCGCTATATTTATTGCTTTAATAAACTATTTTTTTAAGCGTTAGATACAATCCGACCGTAAAAAATACCGCGAACTTTTACCTCTTCGGGTTCTTCTGCTCCTAAGTCAGTTGCGGAAGGCTGTTCACTTTCAAATACCCCAGCAATTTCTCCTGTTTCACTATCAATTTTAGTGATGTTAAGAGACATTGTGCCTTTGCGAGCGACAAACTCCTTAACGTTAGCGTTCGAGAATCTTTCATCATCTGCTAACCCAGGTAAAGCAACGGCGTTGTCATAACCACTGGCAAGACTGCGTCCTTTTGGATCTAAAAATACTTGTCCACGGTAAGAAGGAACGTTAAATTCGCCTTCAAAATCAGTAGAGGTATTAATACTATCGGCACTAGCAACGGTAGTACCCTGGAACTTCTTCATAGTGAATAGAAACGGAACTTCTTTTCCGCCAGGTAAAAGAACCGTAGCTGGCTGGAAGTCAATACCATCAATTTCAGTAAAGGTTAAAGTTCCATCGCTATTGGTATCGATAGTTCCTTGAATTTGATCGAGACTAGAAGTATATCTAGTCAGTAATTTACCCTCAACATATTCCGCCTTCTGACGTTTGCTGACGGGTTCTTCTTTGACAAAGTATTGTCGAGGTTCGATACATAGATCTCTGATAGCGTATTGCGTACCAGCTTCGATTGGAATAGTGCCACGACTACTGTCAGGCAATTCTAAACAAGAGTTGGCGATTCCTGTATTTAAGATATCGTCGTAACTCAAATCTCTTTTGTTTACATCACCAGAACTGCTACAGGCGGTAAGTGCTCCCAAGCATAATGCTAGGAAGCAAGCAATAATTGAACGGTTTCTCATAATCAACTTCATGGTGTCAATTTTAAATTTAACATCGAGCGCGAAAGATGCTGCAAATAGGCTGTTTTTCTAAAATTAGCCATTTTTATAGATGCTATCTACTCTACCAAAGAAGGACTACATAATAAGTCGATCGCTCAAAAATATTCCGTTAAACAACTTCTGCAAATTTGGTAACAACTGTTCGGCAATCAGTTTAAGATTGGATAAATCTTGTATAAAGTAGACAAAGTTCATTCCGAGGCTTATTTAAGGTACATGACTCAAGATCGAGATATCAACGCCATTAATTCAGTTAGCTTGCTAAAAGATACAGCTCAAGATCTTTGTGCTTTAGCAAAGGAACATCAGGATGAGAGCCTTTTTTTACTATCTTTATTGAGAGATTTAGAACAAATTCATCGTCAGATTAGGGTTGAATATTTTGAGTCGGCACTGCCTCAGACGCGCAACGATCTTTATCAATTTGTGAAAGATATTGAGGAAAAAGGTGGCTGGCCATATGTAGAGCGGATGAGATTAAGAGATTTATTGAACAATCTGGAATTTGACGAAGTTCAAGTTCGGACGCACGTCATGAAAGAAGGCAAAGCAAATTTGCCAGGGAAAACGGAAGAAAGTCAAAAATAATGCTCGAAGCATAGTGTAGTTATGAATTGCTGTTTGGTTTTCAAAGAACAGAGAAACAGTTAATCTGGAAGGTGTTATTCTGAATTACTAAATTTACAGTCTTATGTCTTTTACTGTTAATCCAATCAAGTTCGGAACTGATGGTTGGCGTGGAGTGATTGCTGCTGATTTCACGTTCGAGCGAGTGGCAATGCTAGCGCCTTTAGCGGCAAAAGTTCTGGCGGATAACTACGGAGATACGGCAAAGAATAGGACGGTGATCGTCGGATACGATCGCCGTTTTATGGCAGAAGATTTTGCCAAATTAACCGCAACGGCAGTACAGGAGGCTGGATTTAATGTCTTGCTTTCTGAATGTTACGCTCCTACTCCCGCCTTTAGCTGGGCTGCGAAGGCTCATGATGCCCTGGGTGCGATTGTAATGACAGCGTCTCATAATCCTGCTTCCTATTTGGGTTTAAAGGTAAAGAGTGCCTTTGGTGGTTCTGTTCCCCCAGAAATTACTGAACAGATAGAAGCTCTGCTCGATACTTCACTACCAAAAGCAGAGCCCGGTAAGCTAGAAATGTTCGATCCTTGGGCGAGTTACTGTGCGGGATTACAGCAAAAGGTTGATATCGCTGGGATCAAAAACGCGATTACTTCGGGCAAGCTGAAAGTTTATGTTGATGTGATGCATGGTGCTGCAGCATCAGGACTAGAACGCTTATTAGGCTGTCCTGTAGAAGAAATAAATGGCGATCGCGATCCTTTGTTTGGGGGTGGCGCACCCGAACCGTTGCCTAAATATTTACCTGATTTTTTGGCAGCAATCAAAACAGGAGCAAAAGAATACCCCGATAGCCTCAGAGTCGGACTGGTTTTTGATGGTGACAGCGATCGCATTGCGGGTGCAGATGAGTCGGGTAATTTTCTTAGTTCCCAGGTTCTGATTCCCATTCTGATCGAGCATCTTGCCGAACGTAAGGGTTTTAAAGGCGAGATTGTGAAAACTGTTAGTGGTTCCGACCTCATTCCCCGTCTGGCAAAATCTTATGAACGAGAGGTTTATGAAACACCAATCGGCTATAAATATATTGGCGATCGCATGCTTCAGGCGGACGTAATGATTGGTGGAGAAGAGTCGGGAGGCATTGGCTACGGTACACATATCCCCGAACGAGATGCTCTTTTATCGGCTCTATATGTCCTAGAAGCTGTGGTTGAGTCGGGAGAAGATTTAGGCACTATTTATAAACGACTACAGCAGAAAACCGATTTTACAGCTCACTACGATCGCATCGATCTGCCTTTGGCAAATATGGAAGTTCGAGCTAAATTGCTTGACCGTCTCAAAAATGAAACTCCGCAATCAGTTGCAGGAATGCCAGTTGTAGACTGTCTAGATATTGACGGCTATAAATTCAGAATGAGCGATATGACCTGGCTTCTGATTCGCTTTAGCGGTACTGAACCCGTATTGCGTCTTTATTGCCAGGCACCAACGATGCCCGAAGTACAGAAGGTTTTAGAATGGGCGCGAGACTGGGCTAATTCTTAATTGGTTCAAGCTTTAACGACACAATGACGTTTGCTCAAATGGTTTGAGACAGTAGGGATTTATTTCGATCCTTGCTGTTTTTTATTTTCATGGGCATTTTTTTTGTCCATCCCTCTTCTGTTACCTTCCGAGAATTGAATGATCAACAGATGCAATTTGACTAGATATTTTATACCTGAGTGAGATTCGCTTTGCAGCGTCAACAAGTATACTGCGGTAATTATGATCAATGAAATTTAAAATCATGAGCGAACAGCAAGACAATACTTTTGAAGCAGATGGCACCCGCCCGATTGTCAGCGGTGAAGTTGACGTAGCCAATACCTACGAAGAAGATGGAATTCGCCCGATTGGTGAAAGCCCAGACTTTCTCCTACAAAATAATCGAAGTCAATCGACAGATCTAAGTTCGACTGGGATTAATAGCAATACAGCTACAGAAGGCGATGGCAAAACGCCTATAGAC
>JBCBEA010000495.1:0-3613 GCA_038529195.1 Cyanobacteria bacterium J06600_6 | reverse complement strand
TTCTCTAGCTCTTGATTGGCCTTAACCAACTCTGCTGTACGTTCATCAACCGTCCGTTCGAGGTTGGCATTCAGGCTATTTAAACGTGTGGCATAGTCTTCAAGAGATGTCATTACCTGATTGTAGCGATAGGCAATTTTTCCTACTTCTGTGTAAGGTTCAACGGGGAGTCTCAAACTAAAGTCCTGGGTCGCAGCCTGGCGATCCATCACCTGGAACAGCTCGTAAACTTCGGTTTTAGCGTTGTGTTCGGACAAATTTAGCCCCATTGCTTCTTCCTCCAAGCTTACCCGTAAGGGAAAAATGCGATTCAGATTGCTCAAAATCAGATAGGTTATGCCAAAACTCCAGGCAAAACAGACCACGATGCCCAGTAGCTGAACTAATATTTGGCTGTGACGACTCAAGCCTGTATTGAGAATCTCTAAATCTGAAAATAGCCCAACCGCCAGACTTCCCCAAGCACCTGCAACACCATGAATGGCTACCGCATCTACCCCATCGTCAATACCTCGACGTTCGATCCACTCGGTAGCGAGCAGCATAATTATTCCTCCTGTTGCGCCAATAATGATAGCAATCGGGGTCGTCACCGAATTACAGCCTGCGGTAATTGATACTAAACCAGCGATCGAACCATTGATTAGAGTTTCTGTTTCTGCTCGGCGATGTTTCTGCCAGCCTAAAATTCCCGCACTCAGCATTCCCGCAGCACCAGCGAGGATAGTATGGGCGATAATAACGGGAATCTGATCGGTCAGGGCAAAGGTGCTGCCACCGTTAAAACCAAACCAGCCTACCCACAAGAGCATGACTCCTAACACCGAAAATGGTAAATTTGAGCCATGAATTTTTTGAGCCTGCCAACCGCGATCGCCTCGATTGCTAAATCGTCCCGTGCGAGAACCAACAACTAACAGTGCAGCCAGAGAAACCCATCCCCCGACACTATGAACTACCGTTGAGCCAGCATAATCTACAAACCCAAGCTTGCCTAACCAACCAGATATTTGCGCTGCTGTCCCATTCCAAGCCCAATGCCCAAATATTGGGTAGACAATGCCTGAGGTCAACATGGCGATCGCCACATAGGCTATAAACTTTAGGCGCTCGGCCAACGCTCCAGATACGATGGTTGTTGCAGTGCCACAAAACATCATCTGAAATAAAAAGAAAGCTGTTACTTTCGGATCTACTTGCAGATCTAAGTAAAAATCTGATAATCCAATTAGTCCCTGCCAATCTCTACCAAACATCAAGCCATAGCCAAGGCTCCAAAATAAGCAGATGGAAATTCCCAGATCTACTAAATTTTTGATCGCTACATTGATGCTGTTTTTTGACCTAGTTAAACCCGATTCTAAACACATAAAACCAGGCTGCATCAGTAAAACTAACCCAGCACTGCCCACAACCCAGATGACATTTAGATCCATATCCTGCATTTGGTTTTCAGTTGCTAATTACCGTCTATTCGCTATCAGCTTTTAATTCAATCGATCGCGAAAATAGTTCGTATATAAATTGCAGCTTGAAACTGCCTGATTACCCTGCAGCTTAACTAAGCCTAAACTTTCGAGTTTAAACGCCTGCAATAACTCTAGTTCAACTGAATCAGATGAGTTCACTACCTTTTGCAATGCTTTAGCCAGAGGCGAGTCTTTTTCTAAAGTCCACGATAATCTCTGTAGATGATCAGCATAAATTCCCGTTCCGGCGATCGCCTGCTCTAATAAAGAAGCTAAATCGCTTTGTTCTTGCCACAGGGAATACAAACCTAGCTGAATTAAATAAGGTTGTCCATCAACTACCTGCATCAGCTGCTCTGTAGCCTGGATCGACCAGTCTAAATCGTACTGTTCTGCTAAGTGTTCTACCTGGCTAGCCGTAAATGGTTCTAGTTCGATGGGAATCCCCACGTTAAAGGGAGATTTATTGACGTTGAGAGGAATATAGACCTCCGTTGAATGGGCGACAACTAATCTCAATTTTTGCCAGACCCCGCTGTTTTTTGCCTGTTCGTGCCAAGCTCGCAAAAGCCCAAAAAACTCGTCTGCTAGTTCAGGATAGTCAAAAAGATAATCTACATCATCTAGAGCTAAAACTACAGGCTGGTTTGTTTTAGCTAGCAAATACTGTTCGAAATAAATTTTGCAGCTAATTTTACTGCCAAATAGCTCGTCCCAATAACCATCCATACGATTTGGAAGATGCATTGCCAAACCGACACTAGCGCTAAACCACTGTAAAAATTTGTCTAGATCCTGGAGGATACTACGATCAGCCATTTGTAGACTCAGAAATACGGTTTTGTAGCCTTCTTGGGCTGCATGGTTGACAATTCTCGCCATCAGCGAACTCTTACCCATGCGACGGGGGGCTTTGATGCGGATTAATGAGCCTGCCTGCATAACAGTCTTAAAGCAGCTAGATTCTGACGAACCTCTATCTACATAGAGTTTAGACTGTAAAGATACTTGACCTTCTGGTAATGACGGCTCAAAGGCTAGAGAATTAACGCTTTTTGGTTCTAACTCGCCCTTCGTTTGGCTCCCATTAGTTTCTACTTCGGGAATTGGTTTAGTATAGTCTTCTTCTTCTAAAGTCAGCCCAAATGCCTGAAAATAGTATTCTAAGGTCTGCTTGTCTACAGGCGATCGTTGACGGCGAACCTTAGTCAGAGTGTGAGCGCTCAGACCGGTCATTTCATTCAAATCTTCTAGCGTATAGGAAATACTGCCATTCTGTTCTTTTTCCGATCTTCTTTGGGCATAGCTTAATCGCTTCCAGCCCTCTGAAGAAAGAATAATTCCTCTTCTTCGCTTGGTTTTTTGGCTGAAACTAAACATATCTGAGTATCACATATTGATATTTGTATATGATTAACTAAGTTTAAAAGTTATCTGCTTCCTTTTGATAGACAACCTTAAAAAGCTAGTTTTTATATGTAGATCAGTATACACAATTAAGTTTTCTTTGAATCGAATATGAGAAACATAATTGAATATTGATAATTAAACATTTTATCCAACCTGCATTGCTCATAATTTTAAGATTTTCTGATTATTAGCTTAAGTTTTCACCTTAACTTCTCATAATTCCTGGCAAGTAGTAGAGCATTGTCAGAAAATCAAGAGCAAGTGCAAAACTTCTACACCGTAGTAAGTCTGCAAAAAACACGTAACAATTTAGTTCCCTGGCGAAAAGTCATATTGCAGTTCGTAATCGTAATATAGCCAAACAGGGAACTTTTTATTATTCTACGATTGAGTAATGAGAATGATGAAACGAAGCTGCAGCTTGACGCTTACTGCGCTAGTCACATTGGTAGACCACAATTCTTAGTCGAATAAAAAACTCTTACAGCTTAAAGTCTATGGTGTGGAGGCTTCGACTTCCAGTCGTCTTGACGACGAACATGCGATGAACCAAGCGCCTTTGTCCCGAAAGGGATACCGAAAGCTAATGCGCTGCGCTACGAGCTATCCAATTAAAAAAGTAGTCTATTCAGCTGAAAATGGCTGTAATTTTAAGGTTAGTTCTCTTGTTCTTACAAAAGTGACATACTCCCTTTGCGGATATCCCAACCTGATTTTACTAATATTGATTTAAT
>JBCBEA010000494.1:0-3627 GCA_038529195.1 Cyanobacteria bacterium J06600_6 | reverse complement strand
CTACATAATTCAGTATTTAAACTAAGTAAATATTCACTGAGTCTTTCTACTTACTGCATTCTTGGGATGCACTCTATTCACAAATTAAATAGGATTGCTAGATAACTTTAAATTTATATTAGACAGATGTTAAATAATCAGTCTCAGAACTTCCCTGTCGAGCATAAAATACAGCCAACAATATTAGCTAATACTCTTGATTCATTAGTTGCGAAATCTCAGACTGTTTTAGATGATATTCTCAATGATAACAATGTCTCTACAGCCGAAAAAGCGGATGTTGCCCTAAGAATTTTGCAAATAGCTGCGGATAAAGAGAAAAGCGATCGCCTTACAAATAATCTAGATAAACGCTCTACTGTCTCAAAAAAGGAAGTGAAAGCTAAACCGCTGACGATTGTTGCTTCAGAACGAGAAAAGGTACGGGCGATCGTCAACACAAATTTAGAACTTTCTAATCCTGAATCCAAGTTTTACTCCGCACAATATTGGCAAGTAGATAATTTCTTATCTTCCGAAGAATACGAAGGAGTATTAGGTACAGCTTTAGATAAACAAGCAGAATTTAAGCATTCGCAAACCGTTACAAAAAAAGATAGATATCGTCAATCTTTAGTCTTGCCTGGCAAGTATTTTTCTGATGTCTACTATGCTCTGAAAGGCAAAATAATAGATACTTTACCATCAGCTTTATCTAATTTAGACCATCCTGATTTCTTTATTTCCCATGTAGAGATGCAGATGACGGCTCATAACGATGGTTGTTTTTACAAGGTTCACAGTGATGCTGGTAGCGTCAAAACAAAAACCAGAGAATTAACCTATATATATTATTTTTACCGCCAACCAAAGGCATTTATGGGAGGAGAATTAAAAATATACGATACAGAGATGCAGGATAACAAAATTATTCAAAAAGAAAACAGTAAAATAGTCGAACCTCGTAATAATAGTATTGTCTTTTTTAATAGCCGATGTAAGCATGAGGTGTTGCCAATTTCTTGTACATCAGGAAAGTTTGAAGACAGTCGTTTTACTCTAAATGGCTGGTTGAGAAGATAATTAGGCGTTGCCGATTTGAAGTATGGAACTGACAAGTAATCTGTTCGTAGCTATCAGCTATCAGCTATCGGCTATTTAGTTTGTCTGCTGAATCTTGAAATTCATAAAATCATCCCCTAATTCAGTAACGCTTATAATTGAATATCTAAAAAATAAGAGCTATTTACTTAGTTTAATTAATGGTAAAATTGTATTTAAGACTGATAAAAGTCCGATTAATATTTGTTGAATATATTTAATCTTAACTAATGATATTTACTATCCCCAACGTATTAAGCCCAGAAGAGCTAAAGTCAATTAATTCTAGTTTATCCACAGCCGATTTTGTTGACGGCAAGTTAACAGCGGGGTGGAATGCTAAATTAGTAAAAAACAACCAACAGCTAAATAAAAAAACGCCAATCGGTAAGCAGCTAACTCAACAGGTAAAATCGGCTTTCAATCGCAACCAGCTATTTCAAACGGCTATTCGTCCCAAATCAATCCATTCTGTTTTATTTAGCCGTTACGATAAGGGTATGTCCTATGGTCGCCATGTAGATAACGCGATTATGCGTAACAACGGCATGTGGCGCAGTGACATGTCTTTCACGCTCTTTTTAAACTCTCCCAAAGAATATGAAGGAGGAGAATTAACCATTGAAGGAACAGACGCAGAAGTTCGCTACAAATTAGGGGCGGGATCGGCTATTGTATACCCTTCTACTACCCTACACCGAGTCAACGAAGTAACTAGCGGTTCTCGACTGGTATGTGTTGGTTGGTTACAAAGCCTAATCCGCGATAGCAGCGATCGCGAAATTTTATTCGATCTCGAAACAGCCAGAAGAGTAATCTTTGCCAAGGATGGCAAGACCCCAGAATTTGATTTGATTTCTAAAAGCGTTGCTAACCTACTGCGTAAATGGGTGGATGTTTAACATTGAGCATTGAGCATTGAGCATTGAGCATTGAGCAATAGTAGGTTGGGTTATGCCAAGATACGGAAGCATTTTTACGATCAAAATCAAACCCAACGTCTCTTTAACTATGAAGTGATAGCAGATGAAGAATTTCTGGCTTGTATTCTCTCTAATTAACCTTCTGCTGTTAATTTTTTTGATTCGGTCGGGGTTTGCCAGTTGGGAATATGAAACCAGAAATATTCAGGGATGGGATATTAAGATTAATCGCCAGCTTTGGGTAGAAGAAAGAGAGGTTACGCAAAAAGCGATCGCTCTACTCGACAATAAGCTGATTAAAATTAAAAACGTTGTTCCCCTAAAACACCATAACTTTCTCACTAGCGTTACTATCTGGGTCGAAAAAGATACCCCAGGCTTCTCTGGGATGGTCTATCATTTATCGGCAAAATGGCTCGAACAACACGGTTATAATCCCAATAAAGCAAAGGCGATCGAAATTGCCAACATTAATAGCTTTATAGATCGCTCTAACACCCAACCCTGGCACGTTCTACACGAATTAGCTCATGCTTATCATCATCAGATCATTGGCAAAGACTTTCCCGTCATTATCGATGCTTATAACCACGCAGTAAATACGGGTTTATATCAGCAAGTACCCAGGAATACTGGGGATAAACTTTGGTCTGCCTACGCCCTTAATAGCTACTCTGAGTATTTTGCCGAATTAACGGAAGCTTACTTTGGTGAAAACGATTTTTTTCCTTTTACTCAGCAGGAATTAGAACAGTACGATCCGATTGGGTATCAGATGATAAAAGAAGCCTGGCAGGTTGAATGAAGGCAGCCCTAAAGGATTCCTAAAGAATACACCTGCGGATAACCGCTTCGCATAAGGGCAGAGGGCAGCCCTAGAGGATTCCTAAAGGATACCGCTTCGCGTCAGGGCAGAGGGCAGAAGGATTCATCTCCACCAGCTACCGAACAAGGATAGGAAAACTCATGTAGAGACGTGGCATGTTACGTCTCCATACGCATTACGCCTCTACAATCTCAGTTCACTAAAGGTCTAAATCGATCGCATAATAAGCAATCCCTTCGTAGTCGTAGTTAGGCGAGTTAGCTTCCAAGTCTGCTCTTTCAGCTTCGTCGGGAGTAAAGAAATGTACCCCAGCCGAAGGATCGTAGAAACGGTGAACGGGAATTGTCTCCTCGCCGATATCGGTGTTGTAGGCAGCAAAATCGACTCCTTCAAAGACAAAATTATCGAGATTATCTTGAATAAAGTCTCTTTCAACCTCAGAAGTTGTAAACAGGTGTCCGCCTTTACTTGGGTTGAAGAAACGATATACGTCTGAAACATTAGAATCTGAATTTCCTTCTCCTGTTAAAGGATCTAATGCTCCATAAGCAGCACCTGCCAATTCATAATTATCTAAATTATCTCGGATAAAATCGCTTTCCTCTTCTGAAGAAGTATAAAAATTCGCGCCCAAAGATCCTTCTTCAAAACGGAATACAGCTACCTCTCCCTCATCCAAATTAAGATCTATATCTTCAGCCTCAGGTTCGGTGGGTTCGGGCTCAGGCTCGGGCTCAGGCTCAGGCTCGGGTTCGGGCTCAGGCTCAGGTTCGGGTTCGGGTTCGGGTTCAGGTTCAG
>JBCBEA010000493.1:0-3653 GCA_038529195.1 Cyanobacteria bacterium J06600_6 | reverse complement strand
GAAAAGCTTCTTCTTAATAAATTTCTTGCTTGGAAACTTTAGTCTCCAGGACTCAAATCAAAAACTCCCATTCCTAATTGATTAGGAATGGGAGATAAAACTAATATTTTGTGGATCTTGAATAAACTGAAAACCTGTTACAAATAAAAGACTTATTTGTTCGCCACAACTGCATCTTGAACAGTTTGGACAACACGAGCTTCTACGTCTTGAGGTAAGGGAATATAGCCCAACTGAGTAGCATATTCATCGCCATTAGTTAAAGCCCAATCAATTACATTCTGTAACGCTTGTGCAGTGTTAGCGTCGTCATATTCTGGGTAAAGTAATAACCAGGTTAAGCCGGCAATGGGGTAAGCTTCAGGGTTAGCAGGATCGGCAACAGTTAAACCGAAATCTTCAGGAATTTCCTCGCCTTCAAATACCAAAGATGCAGCTTCAGGAGAAGGAGGAACAATGTTACCAGACTGATTTTCGATCGCCGCAGCAGAAATGCCATTTTCCTTAGCATAAGCGTACTCTACATAACCAATACCGCCTTCTGTTTGAGCAACTTGAGCAGCAATACCTTCATTACCTTTTGCACCAATGCCTGTAGGCCATTCTACAGTTTTGTCTGCGCCACCTTCCCAGGAAGTACAGGCAGCATTGATGTGATTGGTAAACAAGAAAGTTGTACCACTGCCGTCAGAACGATGAATCCAAGAGATAGGCACTTCAGGTAAGGCAGCAGATGGGTTTGCTTCCGCGATCGCCGGATCGTTCCATTGAGTGATTTCGCCATTGACGATACCACAGTAAGTGTCGCGAGGTAGCTCTAGATCATCAACACCAGGAAGGTTGTAGGCAAAAACTACGCTACCAGCAGTCATTGGCACCTGAATAGGTGCAGCACCATAAGTGGACTCAAAAGTAGCTTTTTCTTCATCAGATAGAGGTTTGTCAGAAGCACCGAAGTCAACTGTGCCCTGAAGGTATTGTTCAACACCGGCACCACTACCTACAGACTGATAGCTAATTTGTACGCCAGAATTTTCTTTGTTGTACTCAGAAAACCAACGTTGGTATAGAGGAGCAGGGAAGGATGCACCCGCGCCAGTCAAGCTAGCTTTTAGGTCTGCATCTTGAGCGTTAGCAACAGTAGAATTATTAATTAGCTCAATACCTTGAGCGATTAAACCTAATGATAAGGCGGAAACTGCAGTTAAACAGATTCTTTTCGTAATTTTAGAGGTCATTTAATCTAGAGATTTTTCTTAATTTCGCTTTCTCAAGATCAAAGAATAGGCGACGCAGGTAAAGAGAAATTTAAGGCTTAGTTATATTTACCTAAAATTTTAGCTAATTTTTCGAAAAGACTATAGCTTGATTTAACTTATAACATAAATATGTTGAAAAAGCAATCATAATAGCTATATTAATTGTTAGCATTGCAGAGATTTGGCGTCATTCTAAATTGCGGCTGGCAAAAGAATTAACAGAACGGGACTTAATCTCAGATTTGATGGGCAGAGTAAAATGGAACTCGCTACCCTGGTTTTCACCTCGGCTTTTTGCCCAAATTTGTCCTCCTAGTCCTTGGATAATTTGTCGGCAAATTACTAAACCTAAACCGACTCCACTAACGGTGCGACGCAAATAACTTTCTGACTGAGCAAATCGATCAAAGATGGTTTCTAGCAGTTCTGGATCTATTCCCCTGCCACTGTCTGCAACCACAATCTCTAGCATCGGCAGGCTAGACTCAGTTTTTAGCTGGGGTGTTTCGCTGGAGTCGATAATTTTTGCCATAATCGCGATGTTGCCATCGTTAGGCGTAAATTTGCAGGCATTATCTAAAAGTTTGTCAAATACCTCAACTAAACCGTCCACATCTGCAAAGATGGGGGGAAGATCGGGAGCAAGTTCAACCTTGATATTCGGAATCGCCTGAGTCTGAGCTAGATTGCTGATGCGAGCCAGAGCTAAACTAAGAGCATAATCTACTGTTAAAATTTCTAAATTTTGATACGCTTTTCCTGCTTCTAATCTAGAAAGAGTTAGAAAGTCTTGAATTAAATGTCTCAGTCTTTCTGTATCGCTCAAAGCTGTTTCTAGCATTGTATTTTTGAATTCTGAGGACATATCTGGTTCTGAAGCTAAACTCTCCAGACAGACCAAAATTGTTGATAAGGGAGTCCGCAACTCATGTCCCACGATCGCAATTAAGTTATTTTGAATCCGTTCTACGGCTTCTAACTGAGCATTTAGCTCTAGCAAGTTAGTATATGCACCAGCCTGAGTCAAAGCTGCACCTGCGGTGGTGGCTACCGCCCCAATTAAGTTACAGTCTTCTGGTTTCCACTTAGAGTTATTCTGGACTCCACGGTGCAGTTCCAACATGCCAATTAAAGCTCCATGATAGCGAATTGAAACAATCAGCCAAGCATGGATTCCCCCTCGCTCAATCTGCTCTTTGAGGATCGGATTGCCTGTTAAATAAGTATTTTCAGCTACGTTCTCAATCACTAAGGTAGACTCTTGTGCCTGAGCAGCAATAAACAGGGGACTACTAGCAATTGACCACTTTTCTCCTTTGAGAGAAGTCATGAATTCTGGCACAAATTCATATTCGATCCGTACTTCGCGATCGTCAAGATCGAGGCGATATAGTATGCAGCGACAGTCAGGGAATAGCTGTCCTAATTCTCTAACGGTAATGCTTAAAACTTCGGCAGGATCGAGGGAACTACGTTGAACAGCAGCTATTTTATCAATTGATGACTCTTTTTTTTCGGCTATCGCGATCGCCTGATAAGCTTTGATTAGCTTATACTGTCCTGCCTGAAGATAGGTAACCAGACGTTGTGTAAAGATGTTTAAATCGGCAAAGGGTACAGTGGATAGGGAGTTCTGGCGTCGATTGCGCTGTAGTTTAAATAGCGTTCGTGCCTCCTGAGTTCTCTGTTTGAGTTCAGGACGATAGTTATTAATTCTGCCCAGTAACCAGTCGGCAGCAGCATAGGTAACATTGCGATCAAATGTCCAAAAACCTTCAAAAACGCTTTCCTGCTGGGTAAAAGGGACTTCTCCTAAGTTTTTGAACGGAAATTTTTCTCGCACTACTAAGCAAGCAGAATAATGCTGCCCAAGAATAACTAGATACCTCTCCCCTGCAAGGGTATCTGTCGGTTCTAGTGGAACTGTCTCATAACTCTGATTATCAAACGCAAATCCAGATTCAGCTTCAGGAACTCCCAAAACATAAACCTGGGATCTATTATTCGCCATTCTTTGAAATCGGCACTGCTGCTGACGAAAATACTTCTCGTGTTGAAAATTAGCGATAACTAAGTTAGCCTGTTCGTCGGTCAGAACCAAGTCTTGAAGCGAACGAGCGAGGGCAACCATTGATGACTTGAAGTAGATCTGGAGACGGAGACTTTCATATTCTGTCACTAAGTCTTTTAATAAAGAATTAGTTAAGTCCATTTTTATCTTCCCCCATGTTTACAGCAGCTAATTTATTAAGCCTAACCCTTAAACTAGGGTCTTATTTTGAATAGTTATTAATGTAGAATCTGAAAATTATCTGATAAGTTGCGGTCAGATATTCTGGTTTTGGAAAAGATTACGCTTTCTAGATTAACTCCCTCTAAAATCGCTTCATCTAG
>JBCBEA010000492.1:0-3672 GCA_038529195.1 Cyanobacteria bacterium J06600_6 | reverse complement strand
ATAGTTGATTTAAATAGTATGAAATTAATAATACATACAAATAAAAGTATCATCACTTCCACAATATGCACATTTTCTCATTTACTTGAATAAAAATAAATTGCATAAATAAATATAAGATTTTAATCCAATCCAATATTCTCTATGTATAGCACAATATAAATTGAGTCGTAAGAAGTAGGTTTGATGATACTTTTATTTGTATGTATTATTAATTTCATACTATTTAAATCAACTATTAGCAGGCAAAATATGATTAATTTAACGCAGATAAAACATAAATTACTTTGAATTGTTTTTCACCAACGCAGAGGCTTTTAAATATTATTTTCTGTAAGCTTTATTTCTCAGCAGAAAGAGCAGATAACCTGTAGGACTAAAATTATCAATCTTGAGTCAACAGACCTATTTTGCTTTCAGAAAAGATTCTTTTTCTTCTTGACTAGCTCGACGCAATATACCAAAAGAGGTTTTCCAGGGGAAAATAACATATCCATAACCATACTGTTTGACTATCGAGATTTGCTGCTGTATTTCGGCTAAAGACTTTTGTCCTCTCAAACTGCCTGCATAGATGCCCACCGCCACATCCAGATTCTGGTCAACTTGAGCCAAAATCGAATTATCCATAGCTAGCGCCACTTCATCACTACTAGGGCGATAAAGCTGCATTACTAATTCATCAATCAGCCCTTGATTAATCCAGGCTAACCAATCTTGACCATACTTTTTGCGAGAAAAACCTAAGGGATTGGGAGAAAGAGAAATAACCAAATCGGAGCGAATTTCCCTGATAGCGGCGACAACTTTACTCGTCAACTGAGTCATCGCTTGACTGCGATCGCCAAACTGCACGGGAATACCCCAATGATCGTCCAGCTGAATACCATCGAGATCTCGATAGTTTAAAACTACTTCTGTTAGGAGTTTGACAAAGTATTCCTGCACTTCAGGGTTTTCTGGATCTAACCACCAATGTTGATCGATCAATTTCTGATTATCATCAGTAACTAAAATCCAGTCGGGATGCTGCTGGGCTAATTTTGCCTGGGGGAAGGTCATCATACCGTGTTCGTACCAGGCATAAATCTTTAATCCCTGGCGTTTTCCCTCTCGAATAGCTGTCTTGAGAGGATTAGTGAATGGTAACGCCACCAGATAGTTACGGGGTGAATACTGGCTGGGATAGGTCGTACCGTCATTGTAGACACCAAGGTAAACTCGATTGTAATTCAGGTCTGATAGCTGATGGAAGGCATTGTCAGTCTGAGCAGTATAGGTAAGCCAAGCATTACCAAGATGGCTTAACCAAACACCCTTAATTAACGGAGACTCTGCGGGATAACTTGTGGGTGCCAGAGTCAATCGACTGAAAATAACAAAAGCAATGATGCTGAGTAGAAATATCATGGCAAAGCTTTTGATGCGGGTCAGAATAGACTTAAAAATAAATAGCAAGATAGATTAAATTTATGAATAACTACGCGAGTTTTAAGCTCATTCTAAGTAAGCGTTGCGAAATTAAATTATCAAGTTAGAGTAGGGGCGATATCCACGCCTGAAAAATTTATGAACAGCAATAAGCATTTAAAGATAGCGATGCTAGTCTTCTTGGGCATTACTTTAGCCGCTGCACCCGCTCAAGCGCAAGAAGCAGCAGCCAGCGGTGGATTTAATCCTCAGGAGTTATTACGTGATGCTCTCCAGTGGGTTGATGATTTGGGTGCGATCGCCCCGATCGCCTTTATGCTAATTTATGTTGTGGCAACGGTAGCCTTTTTACCAGGTTCGGTGTTAACTCTGGGTGCGGGAGTGTTATTTGGCATTGTCAAAGGTTCTATTTTTGTTTTCTTTGGGGCGACTATTGGTGCCACCCTGGCTTTTCTGGTAGGTCGTTATTTAGCTAGAGGCTGGATATCTAAGAAAATTGCAGGAAACGAGAAATTTAGTGCGATCGATCGCGCTGTGGGCAAAGAAGGTTTCAAAATTGTTCTCTTAACTCGCTTATCTCCCATTTTTCCCTTTAATCTGCTCAACTATGGGATGGGAGTTACAGGGGTATCTTTGAAAGATTATGTACTCGCTTCAGTTGGCATGATTCCTGGCACCATTATGTATGTCTACATTGGCTCTCTAGCAGGCAGTCTGGCGACTATTGGTGGCGAAACCCAAGCCAATCCTATCGCTCAATGGGCAATTAGAATTATTGGCTTTATTGCGACGGTGGCAGTCACTCTCTACGTTACAAAAATTGCTCGCCAAGCTTTAGACGAATCAATTGATACAGCCGACAATTCTGCTGGTGCAGAACAAACCTAATTTACCAATTCGCACTTAGCTATAAATCAATACATTTAACACAATTATGAATAATCAAGATCATGCAGTAACTATTGAACCCCTAGATGGATACAACCAGGAATTACTGGCAAATGTGCATCCTCCCGACTGGGCAAATCCAACTCCTGCTGCTCTATACGATTTGGTAGTCATCGGTGCGGGTACGGCTGGGCTAGTCACGGCAAAAGGTGCAGCAGGCTTGGGAATCGGGCTAAAAGTAGCCATGATCGAAAAGAACTTGATGGGTGGAGACTGTTTAAACGTCGGCTGTGTCCCTTCTAAGTGTCTAATTCGCTCCTCTCGCATCGTCGCCGAAATTAAAGACGCTTTACCCTATGGAGTCAAACCTCCCGAATCGGTTGAAATTGACTTTCCTGCGGTAATGGCAAGAATGCGTCAGGTACGAACTGGCATTAGTCCTGTAGACTCGGCTGCTGGCGCCAAAAAAGCGGGCGTAGACGTATTTTTTGGTGAGGCAAGATTTAAAAACGAAGATACGATTACCGTTGGTGGACAAGATCTAAAGTTTAAAAAAGCGGTAGTTGCTTCTGGTGCGCGGGCAGTAAGACCTAAAATTGAGGGAATTGAAGAAGTTGGCTATTTGACTAATGAAAACGTTTTTTCTCTGACCACTCTACCTCAGAAGCTAGCGGTAATTGGAGGAGGTCCGATTGGCTGTGAACTAGCCCAGGCTTTTCAGCGTTTGGGTAGCGAGGTGACTCTATTTCATAAGGGTTCACATCTGCTGAATAAAGAAGATCCCGACGCAGCAGAAATAGTCCAGCAGGCTCTTGTCAAGGACGGTATTCGCCTAGTTCTTAACTGCCAACTCCAGGGCGTTAAACAAAGCCCTGAAGGAAAGGTGATTAGCTTTACTGGTGACAACGGACAAGAATTGATCGCCGTTGACGAGATCCTAGCGGGTGCGGGTAGACAGCCCAATGTAGAAAGCTTGAATTTAGAAGCGGTAGGAGTTGAATACGATCCGCGTCGAGGATTAAAGGTTAACGATAATCTACAAACTACTAACTCGAAAATTTACGGTGCAGGAGATGTCTGCATGAACTGGAAATTTACTCACGCAGCCGATGCAGCAGCTAGAATCGTGATTAAAAATACCCTCTTTGCTCCCTTTGGCTTTGGTAAATCTAAGCTGAGTGATTTAGTTATGCCTTGGGTCACGTTTACAGATCCTGAAATTGCCCATGTCGGCATGTATGAAGACGAAGCGCAGGCAAAAAATATCGACTGTAATACCATTAAAATCGATTTTGATGATGTCGATCGCGCCCTGGCAGATGGAGAATTTTCACAAAGCCTTCGGTTTCTCCA
>JBCBEA010000491.1:0-3676 GCA_038529195.1 Cyanobacteria bacterium J06600_6 | reverse complement strand
GCTCAAACCCTCGCTGAATAGTCGCTTCGAGATTACGCTGATTCGCTTCGGGAATTTCTGACTGGGGGAGATCCTGCCATTTATATTGGTACCTCATTCCTCCGCAAGAGAATACGGGGATCTGTAACTCTGTCCGACCAAAGCCCGATATTGCATAATCTAACTACTATTTCTTGATTTCTCGTTGCCTCTACAGATACTATTCTAGATAGTATTTAAGCAGGATAGAAAGGATTGATAAATTGTCCATGAAAATTTTGCTGGTGGATGACGAAACTGAATTAAGCGATCCTTTGAGTCGCATTTTATTACAGGAAGGTTATCAGGTAGATGTTGCCAACGACGGTGCTGGGGGCATGGAATTAGCACTGCAGAATAACTACGATTTGTTGATTCTTGACTGGATGCTGCCTCACAAGTCAGGGATTGAAATTTGTCGCTCGGTGCGATCGCATTCTCTCGTTACTCCAGTCCTGTTTTTAACCGCCAAGGATACTGTGGACGATCGCGTTGACGGTTTGGATGCAGGAGCAGATGACTACCTAGTCAAACCTTTTGAACTGCGGGAATTATTAGCCAGGGTTAGGGCTTTACTGCGACGTTCAACGGTAGAAACTCCCCAAAGCGATCGCCTTAAAGTAGCAGACTTAGAATTAGATCTGGATAATCAAATGGCATATCGTCAGGATAAGGCGATCGATCTTTCTGAAAAAGAAATTGAGCTGCTAACTTATTTTATGCAGCATCCAGACAGGCTGCTAACCCACCAAGAGATCTATAGTTATCTTTGGCAAGCAGACGAACAGCCCAGCAGTAACGTTGTTGCAGCTTTAGTCAGACTATTACGGCGTAAAATTGAAACCAAGCAGTCAACTCAATTAATTCACACGGTGTACGGCAAGGGTTACCGTTTTGGAAGTAATTAAGATAAAGAAATTAGATGAGCAAAAAATAGCTTGTCTTTCTCTTTTATCTAGGGTTTTGTCGCAACCATGCCTGATGACTGACCAACAGCATTTTTGGACTCGACATAGACAATTAAACCTGGAACTTGCTTACCGTTTAGCTTCTCAGCTTTAACGGCTCTAGTTGCCTTGATGTGATAGTCTTGGCTGATTTCCATCAGAGATGGGAGAAGACTTGCCTGAGTTAAATCGCCTCTAAAGTTGGGAGAAACAGAAAGAATACGATTCTTCTCTATCTGTTTAATAAAGTATGGCTGTGATTCTACCTGTGAAGCCTGTGCAGGAGTGCTGAAGCTAAAAATACCGCTAACGACTAAGCTAATTGACAGTAAAGTTGCAAAGCAGATTTTGGCTAGATGATGACGCATAAAATGAAGTTAGTGATGGAGGAGTGCTTATTTATACTTTAAGTAATGTTAAGAAATAATGCTAGTAGTTTATACAATTTGCTACTGATTATTTTCGACACTCCAACCAAAATTTGAGTTTAAGGTGTGACCTCCAGTTCAGCTGAAATCCATCCTTTAACTGTTTCTACTACCGATTCAAGGGGCAGATCTTGAGCTTCTTTCGTAGCTCGTTTGACTACTTCCACCTTGCCTTCTGAGAGCGATCGCCCTGTAACCACACGATAGGGGATACCGATCAGTTCACAATCTTTGAACTTAGCTCCCGCTCTTTCTTTGCGATCGTCGAGTAAGACTTCTACTCCTGCCTGTTTGAACTCTTCGTATAGCTTTTCCCCTGCTGCCATTTTCTCGTCATCGGAGATATTCGGCACAACAACAATTACCTGATAGGGTGCGGTCGCCACAGGCCAAATAATGCCATCTTTGTCATAGGATTGCTCAACTGCTGCCTGCGCCAAACGAGATACACCAATACCATAGCAGCCCATCCAAAGAGGCTCGGTTTTACCACTTTCGTTGGTAAAGTTTGCACCCATCGCTTTTGAGTATTTTGTCCCTAGTTGGAAAATATGCCCTGCTTCGATACCTCGGGCACTGCTTAAAGTTTGAGTTGGATCGTGGAGCGCGCGATCGCCTGCTTTTGCCTCCTGAACGTCTACCTGAATTTTTGGTAAATCAAAGTTATCGTCCCAGTTTGCCCCAACTACGTGAAAGCCTGTCTCATTTGCTCCTGTAACAAAGTTTTTGAGTTCGACAACGGTACGATCTGCTATGCGGAGAAAGCTAGGAATTACGGTCTTTGAACCATCCTTGATGATATAGCTATTCTCCAAATCGGGAGCGATATAACCCAGGGGTAAATCCTTCGCTGCCCATTTCTTTTGCGCTTGGGCATCGGGTACGGATAAAGCAATAATCGTCTTGGCTTTATAGTTTTTTGCCAGTTTGGTTAATTCGTTGGTGAGTTTAACCTCATTAACATCGCGATCGCCTCGAATACTAATTAGGGCTAATACAGTTTTGCCGTTATCATAGACAACTTCGTATAGAACGTTTTTAACAATTACTGTAGGAGAACAGTTAACGGTTTCTGCAAGTTTGGCGATCGTCGCTGTATCGGGCGTTTCTAATTTCTCAAAACTGCTAAAGGGAGACTCCACCACATCCGCAGGCAAAGATACTGCCTTTTCCGTATTCGCTGCATAATTGCCATCTTCGGTGTAGAGAATCTCATCCTCTCCCGCTTCTGCCAGAATCATAAACTCCTGCGATCCTGAACCGCCAATCGCCCCAGAATCCGCTTCTACAGGTCGAAACTCTAGCCCACAGCGAGTCATAATATTGCGATATGCTTTGTCCATCGCCTGATAAGTCGCTTTCAAGCTTGCCTCATCAGTGTGAAAAGAATAGGCATCCTTCATAATAAATTCTCGACCGCGCATTAAGCCAAACCGAGGACGAATCTCATCGCGGAACTTGGTTTGGATCTGATACAAATTTAGCGGTAGCTGACGGTAAGAACGAATTGTCTCGCGGGCAATGGTGGTAATAATCTCTTCGTGGGTAGGACCTAAACCTAGTTCTCTGTCGCTGCGATCACTCAGCGAAAACATAATTCCTTCCGCTTTCGTATAAGTATCCCAACGCCCAGACTCCTGCCATAGTTGGGCTGGTTGTAGCTGGGGTAACAAACACTCCTGCGCTCCCGTCGCGTCCATCTCTTCCCGCACGATCTGACTCACCTTTTGCAATACGCGCCACATTAAGGGCATGTAGGCATAGATGCCACTGCCAATACGTCGAATATAGCCACCTCGAAGTAATAACTGATGACTGGGTATTTCCGCCTCTGCTGGTGTCTCTCGTAGCGTTACGAACAGCATTTGGGATAGTCGCATAGTTATTTTCTTCGGTAAGTTTGCAGACTTTTTATTTTATCAGTCGGAAGTTCGGGATAATTTTAAAATCTTGAATTAGTTTGTTAGAGCGATCGCAATTTCCAAATTTTTTCAACTAAGACAAAAAAATTATTTTAATCGCTTCTTGAATTGGCTTGACGATTTTGAATTCAGGAAATATCAACCGACTTCATCTGCTCGAAGTATTTAAGAGATTGCTATACTCGCTTCTCTGGTTTTCAAAGCAGTTTATCATAATTGCGTTTGCCGACAATAATCTCAAATTTTTATATTCAAACGCAAAAATCATAAATCCCTTAAACCTTCTCTAACTAAGCAAGTTACAGATTTATACTTTCCTATTTTATTTTTAAACGTTTAAAAATAAAATAGGAAAGTATAA